>CBIHMN010000105.1:0-7101 GCA_966211005.1 uncultured Arenimonas sp. | reverse complement strand
TCGGTGATGGCGAAGATGGGCTACCCGCGCGGCCTGATCCGCAACACCACGCAGAACGCGCTCGAAGGAAGGCCGACGCGGATCCTGCGTCCGCGCGTGCTGGTCTACGGCACGGCGCTGGTGCTGGCGGCGGTCGCGTTCGTCGCCGGCATCGCCGGGCGCGAGCCGCTGCTCGTGGACGTCATCCGCGACCGCAACGCGCTGTACCGGGTAGCGGTGGACGGCGCGATCGAGAACGGCTATCAGCTTCGCATCGTCAACAAGGACGCCAGGCCCCATGAATACCGCATCGCGGTCCGCGGCCTTCACGGCGTCGCCGTCGTCGATGCCGACCGGACGCATGCCGCGGCGGCCGAGGAAGTGCTGACGGTGCCGGTGACGTTGCGGGCGCCAGCCGGCACCGCGCAGGGCGGTCGCGACATCGTGTTCGTCGTCGAAAGCGTCGACGGCACGCTGCGCCGCGAGGAAGACTCGCGGTTCTTCGGGCCGCCATGACCGCCGCGCCCGCGCGCTGGTACCGGGAGCCGTTCGTCTGGCTGCTGGTGGCGCTGCCGCTGTCGAGCGTCGTCGCGACGGGGATGCTGTTCCGCGCCGGCGCCGCCGGACCGCCGGTCGACGCGACGCCCGACGACGTCACGCGCTCCGCGCAGGTGCAGCAGGCCGACCTCGCCGCCGATCATCGTGCGCTCGCGCTCGGCCTCTCCGCGCCGGCGCGACTGCATCGCGAGGGCGCCGGTGCGGTAGCGCTGCTCATCGACGCCGCGGCGCTGCCGCCGGGCGAACTGACGCTGCAGCTCGTGCATCCGCTGGCGGCTGCCCGCGATCGCGCGGTCGCGCTGCGCCGCGCGGGCGACGCGCGGGTCGCCGATGCCTTCGACCCGGCGGTGGCGTGGCGGCTGCGGCTCGTCCCGGCGTCGGGCGAATGGCGGCTCGTCGCGAGATGGCAGCCAGGCTCGGAAGCCGTCGTATTCGTGCCGGCGCTGGGCGCGGTGCCCGCCGCGCCCGACCCCGGACCCGCCCGATGAACGCGCCACTGCGCACGGGCAGCCCCGGCATGGTGCGCTGCCACCATTGCGGCGACACGCTGCCCGATTCGCCGCCACGCGCCGAGATCGACGGCGTGACCCGCGCGTTCTGCTGCACCGGCTGCGCGGCGGCAGCCGCGTGGATCCGGGACGCCGGCCTCGGCGCCTACTACCGCCTGCGCAGCGCCGACGGCGCGCGCGTCGACACCGACGCGGCGGATCTCGCCGCGTGGGATCGCGACGACGTGCAGTCCGGCCACGTGGTCGACATCGAAGGCGGGCGGGCGATCACCGTCGTCGTCGACGGCATGCGCTGCGCCGCGTGCGCGTGGCTGATCGACCGCGCGCTCGCCGCCGAGCCAGGGGTGAAGAGCGCCGGCGCCAACGCGGTCACCGGCCGCGTGCGGCTCGCATGGGATCCGGCACGCACTCGGCTGTCGACGCTGCTCGCGCGGCTGCACGCGCTCGGCTACCGGGCCCACCTCGCCGGCGGCGACGCCGTGGAAAGCGCCCGCCGCCGCGAACGCAACCGCTTCATCGCCCGCCTCGGCGTCGCGCTGCTCGGCGCGCTGCAGGCGATGATGTACGCCGAGGCGTTGTACCTCGACACGGCGAACGAGATGTCGCCGGCGATGCGCGACCTGTTCCGCTGGATCGCCTTCCTCGTCTCCACGCCGGTGGTGTTCTTCAGCGGCTGGCCGTTCCTCGCCGGCATGGCGCGCGAGCTGCGCGCGCGCGCGCCGGCGATGGACACGCTGGTCGGCGGCTCGGTGCTGCTGGCGTATTTCGCGAGCCTGGTGCAGACGCTGCGAGGCGCCGACGTGGTCTGGTACGACGCGGCGGTGATGTTCGTGCTGTTCCTGCTGGTCGCGCGCTTCCTCGAGGCCTCGGCGCGCCAGCGCGCGACCGCACAGCTCGACCGGCTGGCGCGGGCACGCCCCGCCTTGGCGTGGCGCGCCCTCGGCGAGCGGCGCGAACAGGTCGCGGTCTCGGCGCTGGCTGTCGGGGACGAGCTGCTGGTCGCCGCGGGCGACGCGGTCGCGGCCGACGGCGTGCTGCTCGACGACGCCGCCTTCGACGAATCGCTGCTCACCGGCGAATCGCGGCGGGTGCATCGTCGCGCCGGCGATGTCGCCTATGCCGGCAGCCTGTGCCGCGACGCGTCGACGCGGCTGCGCGTCACCCGCACCGGCGTCGACACGCGGCTCGCGCAACTGGTGCGGCTGGTCGAGGCCGCGCAGGCGCAGCGGCCGCGCCTCGCGCGTGTCGCCGACCGCGTCGCGTCGCGCTTCGTCGTCGCGCTGATCGCGATCGCGCTCGCCGTCTTCGCCGCGTGGTGGGCACTGGCCGGCCCGGAACGCGCGTTCGAGATCGCGCTCGCGGTGCTCGTCGTCAGCTGCCCGTGCGCGCTGTCGCTGGCGGTGCCGGCGGCGCTGGCGAGCGCGCATGCCGCCCTCGCCCGCCGCGGCGTGCTGGTGCTGGGCGACGGCGCGCTCGAAGCACTCGCGCGCGTCGACACCGTGGTCTTCGACAAGACCGGCACGCTCACGCGCGGCGAGCCGGTCCTCGTCGCGACGTCGCTCACCGAGGCGGCGACGATGGCGGGACTCGATGCCGACGCGGTGCGCGCGCTCGCGGCGGCGCTGGAGCGCGGCAGCACGCATCCCCTCGCGCGCGCGTTCGGCGAGGCGCCGGGCGCGCCGGAGGGGGCGGTGCGCACGTTCCCGGGCCTCGGCCTCGAAGGCGCGATCGGCGGCGTTCTGCATCGCCTCGGCCGCGCGTCGTTCGTCCACGCGCGCGGTGGCGACGACGGCGATGACGACGACGCGATCCTGCTCGCGCGCGACGGGGTCGTGCTCGCGCGGTTCGTCGTCGCCGACGCTCCGCGCGCGGACGCCGCCGCGACCGTCGGCGACCTGCGCGACGACGGCCTCGACGTCCGCATCCTCAGCGGCGACGGTCCGGCCGCCGTCGCGGCGCTGGCGAGATCGCTCGGCGTGGACGCGCAGGCTGCGCGGCAATCCCCCGACGACAAGCTGGCCGCGGTCCGCGCGCTGCAGGCGATCGGCCGGCGCGTGCTGATGGTCGGCGACGGCCTCAACGACGCGCCCGTGCTCGCCGGCGCCGACGTGTCGATCGCGATCGCGGGCGGCGCCGACCTCGCGCAGCGGGCAGCCTCCCTCGTGGTCGTGGCCGACGCGCTCGGTCGCGTGCCGGAAGCGCGACGCCTCGCCCGCCGCGCGCGCGCGATCGTGGCCCAGAACCTCGGCTGGGCGACGCTGTACAACCTCGTGGCGCTGCCGTTCGCCGCGCTCGGCCATGTCGGCCCGGGACTGGCGGCGCTGGGGATGGCCGCGTCGTCGCTCGCGGTCACGCTCAATGCGCTTCGACTCGGCCGCGCGGAGGTGACGCGATGAACATCCTGCTCGCGCTGCTGCCGGTATCGCTGGTGCTGCTGGGCGTCGCGATCTGGGCGTTCCTGCGCGCGGTGCGCGGCGGGCAGTTCGACGACCTCGATACGCCGCCGCTGGACGTGCTGGGCGACGACGATCGGCCGCGGCCCGTGGGATTCGGGCCTGAAGGCCCTCCCACGCCGGAAGGCCGCCCCACCGAAACGAAGGACGAGTGATGCCGGTCGACCTGCTGACGCTCGGCGCGGCGCTGCTCACCGGCCTGCTCGGCGGCGTGCACTGCCTCGCGATGTGCGGGGGCATCGCCACCGGGCTCGCCGGCGCGGGACCGCCACGCTTGACCCACGCGCTCGCGCTCAACGGGGGCCGTGTTCTCGGTTATGTCGTCGCCGGTGCGATCGTCGGCACGTTCGGCGGCGGGCTGCTCGCGCTCGCACGGGTCGACGGGCTCGCGACCGCGCTTCGCGTCGCGCTCGGCGCGATGCTGCTGCTGGTCGCCGCGCGGCTGCTGTGGCCGCGCAACCTCGCGTGGCTGTCGCGCGTCGGCGGCCGGCTGTGGACGGCGATGGCGCCGCTGCGGACGCGGCTGGTGCCGGCCTCCGGACCGTTCCGTCCGTGGGTCGTGGGACTGTTCTGGGGCTGGCTGCCTTGCGGCCTGTCGACGACGATGCTCGCCGTCGCGTGGCTCGAAGCCGACGCGCTGCACTCGTCGCTGGTGATGCTCGCGTTCGGCCTCGGCACGACGGCGACCATGGTGCCGGTGACGTGGGCCGGCGCGCGCGCCCACGGCGCCCTCGCGACCCGCGCCGGCCGCCTTGCCGCCGCGTCCTTCATCGCGCTCGCCGGCGTGGTGACGATCGCCGCGCCATTCCTCGCCGCGAACCCGCAGGTGCATGCGTTGCTCGCGGCGCTGGGATGTCGGTCGCTGTAGCTTTAGGAGCGGTTCTTGCCACGGATCACACATCCGTCGTGTAATTCGTGGCAAAGCCCCGCTTTAGATCCGATGCGCCGCCGAATCCAGCCGTGCCTGGTCGAGGATCCGGATCTGCCGGCCGTGCACGGAGATCACGCCTTCGTCCTGCAGTTTCGACAGCGTGCGGCTCACGGTTTCGATCACGATGCCGAGGTAGCTCGCCAGATCCTCGCGCGACATCGGCAGCGTCAGCGCCTCGGTGCCCCGGCCGAGCTGGCGGTAGCGTTCGGCGAGGCCGTGCAGGAACAGCGCGATGCGCTCGGGCGCCTGCCTGCGACCGAGCATTTCCAGATGCGCCTGATCGCGGCCGATGCCCTGGCCGATCACGCGCATCAGCTGGCGCTGCAGGCCGGGCAATTGGCGCGCGATCTCTTCGAGCTTCGCCAGCGGGATCTCGCACACTTCGGCACGCGTCAGCGCCTCGGCGTCGACCGCGTGTTCGCCGCTGCCGAGGCCGTCGAGCCCGATCAGTTCACCCGGCAGGTGGAAGCCGATCACCTGCGTCCCGCCCGCGGCGTCGCCGGCGACGGTTTTGAACGCGCCTTCGCGCGCGACGTAGAGCGAGGTCAGCGGCTGGCCCGCGCGATACAGCCGATCGCCGGGCGCGAGCGGCCGGCGGGTGCGGACGATCGCGTCGAGCCGGTGCAGGTCGTCGTCGCCGATCGACGCCGGCAGGCACAGCTCCTGCAGCGAGCAGCGCGCGCAGCCGCGGCGCAGCTTGTCGAGGTCGAGGGCGACGACGGCATTCATTCCGCCGTCCAGCGCTTCAGCCAGTCGTTGACGGTCTCGTGCCAGAGCACGCTGTCGTGCGGCTTCAGGATCCAGTGGTTCTCGTTCGGGAAGCGCAGCAGCCGGCTCGGCACGCCGCGGCGCTGCGCCGCCGAAAACGCCGCGAGGCCCTGTTCGAGCAGCACGCGATAGTCCTTCTCGCCGTGGATCACCAGCAGCGGCGTCTTCCACTTCGCGACGTGGTTGAGCGGGTTGAAGCGCTCGTAGTTCTCCGGCACGTCCCAGACGGTGCCGCCGTTCTCCCACTCGCTGAACCACAGTTCCTCGGTGTTGATGCCCATCAGCCGGGTGTCGAACACGCCGGCATGGTTCACGAGGCAGTCGAACGCGTCCGGCCAGTTGCCGGCGATCCACGACACCATGTAGCCGCCGTAGCTTCCGCCGAGCGCGCAGGCGCGGTCGCCGTCGAGGAAGTCGTACTTTTCCTGCGCCGCCGCCCAGCCCTTCTGCAGGTCCTCGAGCGGGCGGTCGCCCCAGTGCTGCGAGATCGAATCGGTGAACGCCTGGCCGTAACCGACCGAGCCGTGGAAATCGATCATCACCGCGGCGAAACCCTGGCCCGCGTACGTCTGCGGGTTCCAGCGGTAGTGGAAGTTGTCGCCGAAGCTGCCCTGCGGGCCGCCGTGGATCAGGAACGCGACCGGATACTGCTTCCCTTCCTCGAAGTTCGCCGGCTTGACGACGTAGCCGTGCACGGTCTCGCCGTTCCAGCCTTCGAACGAGAACTGCTCGGCCTCGCCCATCGCGACGCCCGCGAGCACGTCCTGGTTGTTGACCGTCACCTGCCTCGGCGAGGAGCCGTCCGCACGCGCGACGAACGCCTGGGCCGGGGCCGTCAGCGAATCGCGCGTGTAGGCGAGCGTGTCGCCGGCGAGGTCGAAGCCGCCGATGTTGCCGCCCTCGACGATCATCGCGACGTCACCGCTCGCGACATCCACCGCGAACAGGTCGTGCGTGCCGACGTCGTACGCGGTGGTGTAGATCTTCGTGCCGTCGGCGTTCAGCACGATGCCGTCGGCGCTGCGGTCCCAGCCCGGCGCGATCTCGCGCGGCGTGCCGCCGCCCGCCGGCATCGCCATGATCGCGAGGCGGTCGGCCTCGAAGCCCGGCCGCCGCATCGCGCGCCAGTACAGCGTGCGGCCGTCGGCGGAGAACAACGGGCCGGTGTCCATCGCGAGGTTGGCCGCGGTGAGGTTGCGCGGCGCGGCACCGCCGTCCGCGGGCACCTGGAACAGGTCGAAATTGGTCGACCACGCTTCGGTCTGGCCGGCGATGCGCGCGGCGAACACCAGCGAGTCGCCGTCGGGCGACCACGTGTAGTCGGACGCATCGCCGAAGGGCTTCGACGGCACGTCGCCGTCGATGCCGCGGCTCAAGTGCACGGGCGCGCCGAGCTTGCCGTCCGCACCGATCACGGCGGCGAACAGCTGGTTGCGGCGGCCGTCGGCCCAGGTGTCCCAGTGGCGGACGAACAGGCGATCGTGGATCACGCCGGTGGCCTTGCCCGCGGCCGTCGCGTCGAGCCGCGCCTTCGTGCAGGCGAGGTCGGCGCAGTCGGTGAACACCTCCAGCGACAGCGCCACGGCGCGGCCGTCGGGCGACAGCCGGTAGCTCCCGACGTCGAGCGGAAGGTCGCTGACCTGCACCGCGTCGCCGCCGCCGACGGGCTGGCGCCACAGCTGCTGCGAGCCGGACTTCGCCGACAGGAAATACACGTGCGCGCCGTCGGGCGCGAACGCCGGCGAGTTCACGTTCATGCCTTCGGCGGTGAAGCGCACCGGCGGCGCCGCGTCGCGCGCCCACAGATCCTCGATCCACAGCCCGGTGGTCGCCTTGTTCGCGTCGAAATCCACCTGGCGCACCGTCACGACCAGCTTGCGGCCATCGGGCGAGAGCGTCGGTG
>CBIHMN010000104.1:0-7132 GCA_966211005.1 uncultured Arenimonas sp. | reverse complement strand
GCATCCACCGCTCCAACCTGGTCGGCATGGGCGTGCTGCCGCTGCAGTTCAAGGATGGCGACAGCGTGAAGTCGCTGGGCCTGGACGGTTCGGAAACCATTGAGATCACAGGCCTGCAGGACGGCGCATCCAAGCGCGCCACCGTCACGGCCCGCCGGAACGATGGCAGCGAGAAGACATTCGAGGTCAAGGTACTGCTGCTGACGCCGAAGGAAGTCGAGTACTTCCGCCACGGCGGCATCCTGCACTACGTGCTGCGCCAGCTCGCCGCCCGCAAGGCGGCCTGAACCACCCGCCCGCCGGGCGGGAATCCGCCCCGCGATCACCGCGGGGCATCACCCAGGGGAGTTGAATGAACCTGTTTCGCTCGCTGTTCGCGGCGTTGCTGCTCGTCGCCGTCGCCATGCCCGCCCACGCCGGCAAGATGGACAAGTCGAAGGATCCGATCACCGTGGAACCGGGGACGGCCACCATCGTCTTCATGCGTCCGGGGAAGTTCGTCGGCGCGGCGGTCGCCGTGCCGGTGTGGGACGCCACGACGGCGGATGACCTGCGATTCGTCGGTCTCGTCGATGCCGGCGGCAAGATCGCCTATTCGGTACCGCCGGGCGAACACCTGTTCATGACGACGATCTTCGGTGGCGAGAAGGGCGCGCGGCTGTATCGGGCCACCGTCGAGGAAGGCAAGACCTACTACTTCCATGCGCACATCATCGACGGCATCTGGGGCCTGGAGCCGATCCGTGCAGACGCGCTGGGCGGCAAGGAGTTCCAGCGCTGGGAAGCGGGCACCAAGCGTCTCGTGAACTCGAAGAAGTCACTCGCCTGGGCCGCGGAAAACCTGCCGACGGCCACCGGGCGTCGCGCGGCACTGGACCCGGCCGCCATCGGCGACGCGAACACGCTGCGGGCGGAAGACGGCGGCTGAGTCACGCCGCCCGCGCGTCCCTGGAAACCCGGCCTCGCGCCGGGTTTCCTTCTTCAGGGGCCCCGCCGCCTCACAGCGCGGGTTCCCACCGGGCGGAAATCAGCGCCCACTCGCCGTCCTGCAGCCGCCACGCGGTGTCGACGTCGTACACCTGCGCCTGGTCGGGCAGGATCCCGGCACCGCCGCGCGTCATCGCGGTGAATCGCACCTGCGCGTGCTCGCCGCGCACCTCCACATCCAGCGGCCCGAGCGTCACGCCGACGTCGCTGCTGCGCAGCCACAGCAGCGCCGCGGTGCGCCGGAAGCGGTCGCGGTCCATCCCGCCGGGACCGACGAAATCCCCCGCCAGATGCGCCGCGAGCCCGGCGGCGTCACGCGTCTCGGCCGCATCTTCCATCGCCGCGATCTTCGCGCGCAGTGCTTCTTCCGGAGGCGTCCGCGAACAGGCGGCCGACAGCAGCGCGAGCATCGCCAGCAGCGCCGCGACGACCGCCGGCGCGCGGCCACGCACCGCCTTGCCTGCCTCTGGGGCGTGTGCTCCAATCGGGTGAATCTTCCTGTCCGTTCCGCTGCGTCGCGCGGTAACGCGGAAGCGACGATCGTCCATCGGGGGTGGGTGCATGGGTTCCGAGCGTCCTTGGCTGGCCAGCTATCCGCAGGATATCCCGGCGGAAATCGACATGGACAAATACGCGTCCATCGTCTCGGTGCTGGACGAGGCCATCGCCACCTACGGCGCGAACGAGGCGTTCGCGAATTTCGGCAAGCGCCTCACCTACGCGGACATCGACCGGCTGAGCGCCGCGTTCGCCGGCTACCTGCTCCACGAGCTCAAGCTGAAGAAGGGCGACCGCGTCGCGCTGATGCTTCCGAACGTGCTGCAGTACCCGATCGCGATCTTCGGCGTGCTGCGTGCCGGCCTCACGGTGGTCAACACCAACCCGATGTACACGGCGCGCGAACTGCGCCACCAGCTGGTCGATTCCGGCGCCAGCGCGATCGTGGTGCTCGAGAACTTCGCGCACGTGGTGCAGGAGGTTCTGCCGCAGACGTCGGTACGCCGGGTGCTGCTCACCGGTGTCGGCGACATGCTGGGTTTCCCGAAGGGCCCCATCGTCAACTTCATGCTGCGGCACGTGAAGAAGGCCGTGCCCGATTTCGAGCTCCCCGGTGCGGTGCGCTTCACCGACGCGCTGGACATCGGCGGCCGCCAGCCGCTGCCGCGCATCGAGATCCGCGGCCACGACATCGCGTTCCTGCAGTACACCGGCGGCACGACCGGCGTCGCCAAGGGCGCGATGCTGACGCACCGCAATCTCGTCGCGAACATGCAGCAGTCGTCGGCGTGGCTCGGCACCAACTGCAAGCCGGGCGAGGAAGTGATCATCACGGCGCTGCCGCTGTACCACATCTTCGCGCTGACGGCGAACTGCCTCGTCTTCATGAAGTTCGGCGGGCTCAATCACCTGATCACCAACCCGCGCGACATGAAGGGGTTCGTCGCCGAGCTGAAGAAGATCCCGTTCACCGCGATCACCGGCGTCAACACGCTGTTCAACGGCCTGCTCAACACGCCGGGCTTCGACGAAGTGGATTTCTCGCACATGCACCTGTCGCTGGGCGGTGGCATGGCCGTGCAGCGTGCGGTCGCGGAACGCTGGAAGCAGGTCACCGGCGTCACGCTCGTCGAAGCCTACGGGCTCACCGAAACCTCGCCCGCCGCGTGCATGAACCCGCTCGACCTGGCCGACTACAACGGGTCCATCGGGCTGCCGATCCCGTCGACCGATGCGTGCATCAAGGACGATGACGGCGCCGAACTGCCGACCGGCGAAGTCGGCGAGCTCTGCATCCGCGGGCCGCAGGTCATGGCCGGCTACTGGCAGCGCCCCGAAGAGACGGCGAAGGTGATCGACGCCGGCGGCTGGCTGCATACCGGCGACATGGCGAAGATGGACGAGGCCGGGTTCTTCTACATCGTCGACCGCAAGAAGGACATGATCCTCGTGTCCGGCTTCAACGTGTACCCGAACGAGGTCGAGGACGTGATCGCGCTGATGCCCGGCGTGCTCGAGGTCGCCGCGGTCGGCGTGCCGGACGACCGGTCGGGCGAATCGGTGAAGGTCGTCATCGTCAGGCGCGACCCGTCGCTGACCGCCGAACAGGTCAAGGCGTTCTGCCGCGACAACCTCACGGCGTACAAGCAGCCGCGGATCGTCGAGTTCCGCTCGGAGCTGCCGAAGTCGAACGTCGGCAAGATCCTGCGCCGCGAGCTGCGCGACAGCGCCAAGGTCGCCGCCTGACGGCGACGACATCGTTGTAAACGGTTCCGGGCCCCGGGTGTAGACTCGCGCGGACCCCTTGCGCTCCTTCGACGGAGCGTGATAGGGGCACCGCCCGCCTTGCCCGGAGAACCCTCATGTCCATCATCGAAAGCATCAACCGCGACCCGTCCTTCAACGCCATCGAGCACCTGTCCGAACCCGAATCCGGCATCGAGTGGTGCTTCATGCACCACGGTGCGCGGTCGGGCTACCGCCCGTGCTTTTCCGAACCGCTGCTGGTGGAGCTGCGCGAATGCCAGCGCCAGATCGCCGCCCGTCTCGCCAACGAACCGCCGCACAGCACCACCACGCGCCACCTCGTGCTGGCGTCGAAATCCGACGTGTTCAATCTCGGCGGCGACCTCGAGCTGTTCTCGCGGCTGATCCGTACCGGCGACCGCGCGCGGCTGCTCGCCTATGCGCAGCTGTGCGTGTCGGTCGCGTTCCATTTCGCCCGGCTGGCGGACGACCGCGTCAACAGCATCGCGGTCGTCCAGGGCGACGCGCTCGGCGGCGGCTTCGAGGCCGCGCTGTGCTGCCACACGATCATCGCCGAGGAAGGCACCGGCATGGGCTTCCCGGAAGTCCTGTTCGACCTGTTCCCCGGCATGGGGGCCTACACCTTCCTGTCGCGCCGCGTGACGCCGGTGCAGGCCGAACGGATGATGCTCGACGGGGTGGTCTACCCGGCCGAGGAACTGCTCCGGATGGGCGTGGTGGATCTGCTCGTGCCGCGCGGCGAAGGCCTGCAGGCCGCGCGCGACCTCGTGAAACGCCGGCGCCGGATGAGCAACTCGCTGCGCGCGATGAACACGGTGCGGGCGACGGTGGCGCCGGTGAGCCTCGACGAGCTGATGAGCGTGACCGCGACCTGGGTCGACGCGGCGATGCGCCTCGGCGAACGCGGCCTGTCGACGATGGAGCGGCTCGTGCGCGCGCAGCAGCGTCGCGCCGGCAGCGCACCGGCGTTGCGCCAGGTGGTCTGACGTCTGCTGGCAGGACGGCCGCCGTGCAAGGACGGCGGCCGCTTCCGCGTCAGCCCGATTCGTGATCGGGTGGACGCGACGTGTCGCCGCGCGCCGCGGGGTCGGTGCCGATCCGCGCCACTTCCCGCCTCACCTGCACGGCGGTGGCTTCCAGCAGGGTGCCGAGCGAACCCACCGTGCGCCGCCATTCCTTCGCGAGCACCGCGTCGCTCGAACGCATCAGTTCGCTGCTGCGTTCCACCAGCGCCTGGGCGCCGAGGTTCTCGGCGACGCCCTTGAGCGCATGCGCCGCCTCGCGCACCGATTCCCAGCGGCCGCCCGCCGCACCGCGTTCGACCTCGGCGAGACTCCGGCTGGCGTCGCGCAGGCACTGATCGGCGAATTCCGCGAGGAAGTCGCGGCCCAGTCCCATTCCCGCCAGTTCTTCCAGCACGTCGGTGCGCAATGTGGGCGGGATCCCCGGCTTGCGCGCGAGCGTCGACTCGTCGCCGGCGCCGCCGGCCACCTCCGCGAGGGTTTCGAGCAGGCGCGAAGCCACGACCGGCTTGGTCAGGAACGCGAACGCCCCGGCGTTCTCGGCATCGCGGACCGCATCGACCGTGGCGTCGGCGCTGAGCACCACGATCGGCGTGCGCGCGCCGCCGGCCTGCATCACCCGCGCCTGCTTGATCACGTCCAGCCCGCCGAGCACCGGCATGTGCAGGTCGACGATCGCCGCGTCGATCGGCTCGTCCTCCAGCCGCTCCAGCGCCTGCTCGCCATCCTCCGCGAACACCACCGCGTGCCCTGCGCGTTCGAGCAGCCGCTGCAGCACGAGCCGGTTCGCGGGCTGGTCGTCGGCGACCAGCACGCGCAGCGGCCGCACCCGCGCCCGGTGCCGGACGAACGGGTCGTCGAAGGCGATGACCTTGCCGTCGCCGCCCGACGCCGGCGGGACATCCGCCTCGACCGCGACCGGGAAATCGAGGTCGACCCAGAAGTGCGTGCCGCCGCCCGGGTTGTCTTCCAGATCGATGCGTCCGCCCAGCAGTTCGGTCAGCGTCTTTGCGATCGTCGTGCCGAGCCCGGTGCCGCCGTGGCGCCGGGTCGGGCCCCCGTCCACCTGCTCGAACGCGCCGAAGATCTTCTCGCGGAACTCCGGCGGAATGCCGACGCCGGTGTCGCGCACCGAGAAGCGCAGCGCGGCCCGCCCGTCGACCCGGTCGCGCAGGCGGACGTCGATGCGGACGCTGCCGGCATCGGTGAACTTGATCGCGTTGTGGGCGAGGTTGATCAGGATCTGGCCGAGGTGGCCGGCGTCACCGTGCAGGCGGGGCGGCACGTCGTCGGCCACTTCGGCGGTGAACTGCAGGTCCTTCGCCGCCGCCAGCGGCTGCAGCATGGTGCGCACCCGGCGCACGGCCTCGCGTGGCGCGAAGTCCACGTCCTGCCGCTTGAGCTTGCCGGCCTCGATCGCCGAGATGTCCAGCACGTCCTCGACGAGCAGCAGCAGCGTCTGCGCCGACGTCTGGATCACTTCCGCGGCCTCGCGCTGTTCCGGTGACAGCCTCGTGTTCGCCAGCACGTCGGCCATGCCGATGATGCCGTTGAGCGGCGACCGGAATTCGTGGCTCATGTTGGCGAGGAAGCGCGATTTGGCGGCATTGGCCCGCCGGGCTTCCTCGCCGGCCCGCCGCAGGTCGCGCAGCAGCGAGACCAGGTAGGACGGTATCGCCACCAGCCCGACCGCCAGGCCCCACCCGAGGTACGGGTTCTCGACGTGCCAGTAGGGCGTGCTGGCGAACACGAACAGGAAACACGCCTCGGCGAACGCCATCGCCGCGAACAGGTAGTGCGTGCCGTAGCGCAGACCGTTGCCGATCGTGACCCACAGGATGATCACGTACAGCGGCGCGAGCAGTTCGCCCTTCAGGGTCATCATCGCCGCGAGCGTCGCGTAGTCGCCGATCATGCCGATCACGCGGCGCGTGTGCGAAACGCCCGGCCGCACGATGATCGCGATCACCAGCGCCAGCCCGAGCAGTGTCTCGGCGCCGAGCACGAGGGCCGACAGGCGGACGGCGTCGGGGGCGGCGCTGCCGCTGGCGAGGCCGGCCAGGTACGTGACCAGCACCGCGGCGATCACCAGCCGGACGAGCGCCTGGCCGTGCTCGCTGTCGGGACGGTTGGCGAACGCCTTCAGCATGGTCGTCGGTCGCGAGGGAGGTCAGGCGGCCGCGTCGGCGCCGAAGTAGCGGTGGACTTCCTCGATGCGCTCGCGCCTGAGCACGGCCGCATCGACCACCGCCGGATCGTACTGCTTGCCCGCGTCCGCCTGCACCTGCGCGAACGCCTCGGCCGGCGTCATCGCGGCGCGGTAGGGGCGCGTGCTGGTCATGGCTTCGAAGGCCGAGGCGAGACCGACGATGCGTGCGGCCAGGGGTGTCTCCTCGCCGCGCAGGCCGTCGGGGTAACCCCTCCCGTCCCAGCGTTCGCGGTGCGCGCGGGCGATCGTCGCGCCGAGCTGGACGAAGCGGCTGCTGCTGTCGCGCAGGATGTCGTGCCCGAGCTCCGGGTATGCCCGGACGGACGCCATCTCGGCAGGCTCGAGTCTCCCCGGCTTGAGCAGCGTCGCGTCGGGGATGCCGATCTTGCCGATGTCGTGCAGCGGCGCCGCCAGTTCGATCATCCGCACTTCTTCTTCCGGCAGGCCCATCGCTTCGGCGATCTGACCCGCGTATCGCGACAGGCGTTCGCCGCGCGACACGCTCGCGCCGTCGCGCAGCGATGTCGCCCGCGCCAGCCGCGTCAGCAGCTCGCGCTCGCGCTCGTCGAGTTCGTGCATCCGCGCCAGCAGCTGCCGCTCGAGCTCGTGGGCGCGCGACTTCAGGTTCTGCGACTGCTGGCGCAGCGCC
>CBIHMN010000103.1:0-7176 GCA_966211005.1 uncultured Arenimonas sp. | reverse complement strand
GCGGCGCGGCGGCGGCGGCCGGACGCGGCGGCATCGCGACCGGCGTCGACGCGGGAGGCACGGGATTCGACGCGAGCGCGGCGCCGGTCGGCACGGCGGCGACCGCGGCGGCGAGGCCGTCGTCGTCGGGCACCGGCGCGCCGGTCGCGGCCGCGCGCACCTGCAGCCAGCGCGCGATCGTCGCTTCCAGCAGACGACGGTCGACGGGCTTGGAAAGGTAATCGTCCATGCCGGCGTCGAGGCATTTCTGCTTGTCGCCGGCCATCGCGTTGGCCGTCATCGCGATGATCGGCAGGCGCGGGAGATTCATGGAGGCTTCGTGCTGGCGCCATTCGGTGGACGCGGTGTAACCGTCCTTCACCGGCATCTGGCAGTCCATCAGCACCAGGTCGAGGCCCCCGCCGCGCATCCGGTCCAGCGCCTTCTCGCCGTTGTCGGCGGTCTCGCAGGTGAGCCCCAGCAGCCCGACGAGGCGCTGCGCGACCATCAGGTTCACCGGGTTGTCCTCGACCAGCAGCACGCGGCCGCGCAGGCGACCGCGCGTCGGGGCGGCTTCGGCCGGTTCGGCGTTGGGCGTCGGCAGCAGCACGCGCTCCGGCGGCGGCGGCTCGTCGGCCGGAGCGTGCACGGGTGCCGGCGCCTGCGCGGCGAGGTAGCTCGTGAGCGCGCTGCGCAGTTCGGAATTGCCGATCGAGCGCGGCAGCATCAGCGAGAACGGACCCTGCGACAGCTCCTGCGCGACGCCTTCGTCGCCCTGCAGGTACACGACGCGCAGGTCTTCCAGCTCCGGCGTGCGGCGCAGGTTGCGGTGCAGCGCGATCGCGGTGCTGCGCACGCTGTTGAGGTCGACCAGCAGCAGGTCGAACGCCCAGGTCGCGCCGCGGGTGATCGCCGTGCGCAGGCGCGTCAGCGCGTCCTGCGTGGTCTCGGTCTGCGTCAGGTTCACGCCCCAGCCCGGGGCCGCCTGCCCGAGCCGGGCGCGCAGCGACGCGTCGGTGCTCAGCAGCAGGATGCGCGCGCCGTTGAGGTCGACGCGCTGGCCCTGGATGTCGCCGGTGGCCTTGAGCAGCGGCACCTCGAACCAGAACGTCGAGCCGCGCCCGGGTTCGGAGTCGACGCCGATCGTGCCGCCCATCAGGTCGACGATGCGCTTGCAGATCACCAGCCCCAGCCCGGTGCCGCCGTAGAGCCGCGTGGTCGATGCGTCCGCCTGCGTGAACGCGCGGAACAGCCGCGACGCGCCGTCCTTCGCGATGCCGATGCCGGTGTCGCTGACCTCGAAGCGCAGCTCGTGCTGCGTGCGGCCTTCGCCGCGGCGCGTCACCGACAGCGTCACCGAACCGCGCTCGGTGAACTTCACCGCGTTGCTCAGCAGGTTGGTCAGCACCTGGCGCAGGCGCACCGGGTCGCCGCGCACCGCGAGGCGCACGGCCGGGTCGATCTGCTGCGTCAGCCGCAGGCCCTTGGACTCGGCCGGCTTCTCCATCAGCCGGATGACCGAATCGAGCAGCTCGCGCAGGTTGAAGCTGGTGGTTTCGAGCGTGACCTTGTTCGCCTCGAGCTTCGAGTAGTCGAGGATGTCGTCGACGATGCGCTGCATCTGCCGCGCCGACGTGTAGGCGGTGCGCAGGATCTCCTGCTGGTCGGGCGCCAGCCGCGAACTCATCAGCAGGTCGAGCATCGGGATGATGCCGTTGAGCGGCGTGCGGATCTCGTGGCTCATCGTCGCGAGGAACTCGCCCTTGGCCATCATCGCCGACTCGGCGGCCTGCTTGGCTTCGGTGAGTTCGCGCTCCAGCCGCCGGTGCAGCGCCAGCTCCTCGTGCAGCGCGTTGACCTCGCGCGTCTGCTCGCCGGTACGTTCGGTCACCTGCTGCAGCTGCCGGTTGCGCAGGTGGAACGCGCGCCACCAGCCGGCGATGCCGGCGATCGCCAGCAGCGCCGCGATCAGCGACATCGCCGGCCACACCCACGCATTGCTGAAATGGCTCATCGCCGCCGACGCCGCCGCGCCGCCGGCGCCGGCGATCGCCAGCCAGCGGACGATCAGCGCGTCGTTCGGGCGGATGCCGTCGATGTTCACAGCACCGCCTGCTGGAAATCGAAATCCATCGCCTTCTCCGCCTGCTGCACCAGGTTGCCCTGGATGAAGTCGATGCCGCTCATCCACAGCGTCGCCGCCGCCTGCGCGTCCTCGACGCCGTGGCCGATCACTTCCAGGCCGCGCCGGTGCGCGCGTTCGATCAGCACCTTCACCTCGTCGCGCAGATGCGGCGACGTGGTCGTCGTCGTGTACTTGCGCGCCAGTTTCACGAAGCTCAGCGGCAGTTCCTCGAGCAGGCGCTCGTTCTCCTGGTGGCCGGACTCGAACTGGCTGAGGCAGAACTGCACGCCGTCGGCGACCATCGCGTCGCAGAACGCGCGCACGGTCGTCGAATGCGTCGCCGCGTCTTCCAGCCGCAGCTCGATCACCAGCGAGGTGCCGGGCACGTCGTGCGCGGCCAGCTCGGCCTTCAGCCACGTCGCCTGGCCGGGATCGGCGAGCGTGAGCGGCGACTGCGTGACGAACAGCCGCAGCGGCCGGCCTTCGGCGCGCCGGTCGCGGATCAGCGACATCGACGCCTGCAGCACCCAGCGGTCGATGTCGAGCATGAAGTCGCCGCGTTCGGCCAGCGGTATCACTTCCGCCGCCGGCAGCAGCTTGCCGGCGACGTCGCGCAGGCGCAGCAGCACCTGGTACTGCGAATCGTCGCTGCCGGCCACCGCCACCACCGGCTGGTACAGCAGCTCCAGCCGGTTGAGCGCGATCGCCTCGCGTATCTGCTGCACCAGCGCCGCTTCGCGCGCCGCTTCGGTCGGCTTCACCGGTTCGTAGCGCTTCACGCCCTTGTCGGACGTGCGCGCCTCGCGCGCGACGCGCTCGACCGCGTTGAGGATCGCCGGCACGTCGGGGAAACGATGGTTCAGCCCGGCCACGCCCACCGACACCCGCAGCCGCAGCGGATGGCCCTGCGCGTCGAACGGATGCGCGACGAGCGCGCCGCGCAGCTGCATCGCCAGCGCTTCGAGCCCGGTCTCGTCGCGCTCGCTGTCGAGGATCAGGTAGGCGCCGTCGCCGAAGCGCGCCGCCGGCACCGCGCCGGCCTTCTCGCCGAGCAGCCGGCCGACGCCGGCGAGCAGCGTCTCCAGCGCGGTCAGCCCGAGGCGGTCGCGCAGCAGGTTCACGCTCTCGATCTCGAGGAACAGCACGCCGCCGCGGCTGTTCTCGCTCGCGTCGGTCATCAGCGACTGGAGCGAGTCGAGCACCGCCTCGCGGTGGAACAGGCCGGTGGCGTCGTTGCGGCCGGTGCGCCGCTGGCGCCGCGTCTCCAGCGCGCGGTGACGCTTCACGCGGCTCTGCACCGACGAGATCAGGTGCCGCGGCCGCACCGGCTTGCTGATGAAATCGTCGCCGCCGGCGTCGAGCGCGTCGAACTGCTTGTCCTCGTCCGCTTCGCCCGACAGGAACACGATCGGTGTGTGCAGGAACGCCTCCTGCTCGCGGATCAGCGCCGTCAGCTCGATGCCGTTCGCGGCCGGCATGTGCAGGTCCATCAGCACCAGGTCCGGCTCGAACGCGGTCAGCGCCTCGAGCACCTCCAGCGCGTCGAGCACGACCTGCGTGTCCATGCCGGCGTTGCGCAGGATGCTTTCGGCGAACATCGCCTGGCTGCGGTCGTCCTCGACGATCAGCACGCGATAGGGCTTCTCGCTGTCCGGGCTCAGCAGCTGCGCGAGGCGCTTGAGCACCGCGGTCGCGCCCGGCTCGACCAGCAGCGCGTCGACGCCGGCGCGGCGCGCGGTGAGGCGCAGCGTGATGTCGTCGGCTTCCGACAGTGCGACCAGCTGCACGCGGTGGCCGCGGGCGACCGTTTCGCGCACCGCGGTGCCGACGGCATCGAGGTCGGCGCTGAAGGCGCTGTCGACCAGCACCAGCTGCGCCGGGATCGCGCCGAGCAGTTCCTGCAGTTCCTCGGCCGTCTCCAGCAGTTCGACTTCGTAGCCGACGGACTCCATGCGCTGATCGAGTTCCAGCGACATCGCGCCGTGATCGGTGAGGTGGTAGATGCGGGCGCCGACGGCGGCGGCCGGCATCGGCTCGGGCAGTTCGGCCGGCGCGATCGCGGGCGTGGCCGGGGGCCGGGCGGTAACCGGCGGCGCTGGCGGGGCGGCCATCCGCCCGGGCATCGGCACCGGGGTCGGCGGCGGCGCCGCCTTCGGCCCGGCGACCGCCCGCAGGGCATCGCGATCGGCCTCGAACGACGAACGCTCGACATCGGCGACCGGTGCCGGGTGCGCGGGGGCTGCGGGCTCGGGCACGCCGTAGGTCGGCGGCGGCGCGTCATCGCCCCAGCGGCGCCAGTAGTTCGCCGGTGGCGTCTCGCCGCGACCGCCGTGGTCGGCGCGGGCGGCATCGCCGGACGGGGCCGGTTCGGCCGCCATCGGCACCGCTTCGCCGATGTCCTCGATCAGGTTCCAAAGACGCTCGCCGAGCGCGGGGTCGGGCAGCGCCTGTTCCTGCAGCGTCCGCGCGAGCAGCTGCTGCATCTGCCGGAAGTGGCCGGAGGCGGCCTCGAGCCCGTGCCGGTCGCAGCCGTCGCCCAGCCATGCGGCGTCGTCATGTATCAGCGCCAGCCCGTTGATGTCCCAGCCGTCCTGCATGAAACGCAGCATGCGACGGCCGATCGTCTCCACCCGGCGCGGCAGCTGGCGCAGGAAAGCGTGGCGGTGCTCGGCGAGTCTGGACTCGTCGTTCGGATTCATCGCTTCCCCCGGGAATGTCGGGATTATGCCCGGCGACCCCGTAGCTGCAACCGTGCCGATGCACACGGCCGCGCGACGATCACCGCGCGGCGGCGGCCGTCGCCGGTCGCACGCGACGCCAGATCCAGCGCGCGACGACCGCGACCACGACGGCAGTGAACGCCAGGACCGCGAGCAGCAGGCCGAGCGCCCACCACGGATGCGCGAACACCAGTGCCAGCGCGCCGACGGCCGCGACGTCCTCGCCGACCGAGGCGGTCCAGTTCGACATCGGCTCGGGCGACGTGTTGATCAGCGCGCGGCTGCCGGCCTTCAGTGCGTGCGTCGCCAGCGCGGCGCCGCCGCCGAGCGCGAGCGCGCCGGCCCCGAGCTCGCCGGTGTCCGACAGGGTCGCGGCGGCCAGGAAGGCGCCGGCCGGCACACGGGCGAGGGTCTGCACCAGGTCCCAGCCCGAGTCGACGCCGGGCACCTTGTCGAGGGCGAACTCGACCAGCGCCAGCGCCCCGGCGGTGCCGAGCACCCACGGCGACGTCGTGGCTTCCAGCGCCGCCGGCAGGTCGACCCAGCCGAGCAGGCCGGCGAGGCCCACACCGAAGACCGTGAGATAGGCCCGGACGCCGGCGAGGCAGGCCAAAGCGAGCCCGAGCGCGAAGATGTGGGCTTCCGTCATTTCATGCTCCGGAGGCGTGATGCCGATCACAGTATAGTGAGCCCCCGCCTTGACGCGGACTGACCGGCGCGGCGTAGTCGCATACCCCCCGCCGGTCCCCGCGACGCTCTCGCCGATGAGCACCCCGAATCCCGACAAGCCGCGCTTCGTCATCGTCCCGCACCGGCCACATGCCCGGGTCGTGCTGGTCGTGGTCGGGCTGCTGTGGCTCGGCTCCGTGATCGCCGCGTGGGTGTCGGCGACCCGGCTGGCGGCGCCCGGGCTGGCACAGGTGCGTTCCGAACTCGCGATCACCGCGCGCCGCGCGAAGGAAGCCGAGGCGGTGGTGGGGCAGCTGCGGCAGAACGTCGCCACGCTGCGCCGCAGCGACCAGATCAGCCGCAGCGCCAATACCGAATTGCAGGCCAGCCTCGCCGAGCGCGAGGAGGAAGTGTCGGGGTTGCGCGCCGACGTCGCCTTCTACGAACGGCTGGTCGGTGCCACCGGCCAGCGCCGCGGCCTGTCGGTGCACGAGGCCGTGTTCGCGCCCGAGGCCGGCGGCACGTGGCGCTACACGGTCACCGTGACGCAGAACCTCAATCGCGGCGCGATCAGCAAGGGCGAGGCGCGCATGTCGGTCGAAGGCGTCAGCGACGGCCGGCTGAAGACGCTGAAGTGGGACGACCTGGTGCAGCAGCCCGGCGCGCCCGGCCAGCCCTTCTCGTTCCGTTATTTCCAGCAGCTCGAAGGCAGCATCGCGCTGCCCGAGGGTTTCACCCCCCAGCGCGTCCGGGTGCAGCTGCGCTCGGGCGGCAGTACCGTCGACCAGGCGTTCGACTGGCAGACCCAGCCCCCCCGAGGAGAGTGAGATGTTCGGTGACAGGAAAGGCGCGCGAAGTGGCAATGGCCACGCGGTCGAGACACTGGTCGGCCCGCATGCGGTGATCCGCGGCGATGTCGTGTTCACCGGGGGCCTGTACGTCGAGGGCGCGATCCACGGCAAGGTCTGCGTCGAGGACGGCGCGAAGGCGGTGCTGACGATCGCCGAAGACGGCCTGGTCGAGGGCGAGGTGCGCGCGCCGTGCGTGATCATCAACGGCCGCATGGTCGGCGACGTGTACGCCGACGAGCGCGTGGAGCTGGCGGCGCATGCGCGCGTGCAGGGCAACGTCTACTACAAGGTGATCGAGATGGCGGCCGGCGCGATGATCACCGGCCGGCTGATCCACGCCGACGCGCCGCTGGCGCAGCTCACCGGTCCCGACAGCGTCGTGGCCGCGCCCGCGGAAGCCCCGGCGGCCGGCGTCGCGCGCGGCAAGGCCGCCCGCGCGGTGCTGCAGGAAGCTTGAACGGGCGCGCCGGCGGGCCCATCTGTGAAGCCATGAACACGCCCACCAGCTACCAGCAGCTCGACGCCCCGCTCGATTTCACCTCGGCGGCCGCGGCGAAGGTCGCCGCGCTGATCGCCGAGGAAGGCAATCCGGCGCTGAAGCTGCGCGTCTACATCACCGGCGGTGGCTGTTCGGGCTTCCAGTACGGCTTCGAGTTCGACGAGGCGCAGGGCGACGACGACCTGGCGCTGCAGCGCGACGGCGTCACGCTGCTGGTCGACCCGCTGAGCCTGCAGTACCTGATGGGGGCCGAGGTTGATTACCGCGAAAGCCTGCAGGGCGCGCAGTTCGTGATCCGCAATCCGAACGCGAAGACCACCTGCGGCTGCGGCA
>CBIHMN010000102.1:0-7182 GCA_966211005.1 uncultured Arenimonas sp. | reverse complement strand
GCTACCAGCTCGGCCTGCGCGGCCTCGACATCTGCACCGGCTGCGGCCCGGGCGCGATGAAGGGCCCGATGAAGGGCGCGACCATCGCGCACGCGAAGCAGCGCCAGTGGAAGCCGCGCTACATCGGCATCACCGAGCCGGGCATCATCGCCGCCGAATCGCCGAACCCGATCGTCAACCAGCTCGTGATCATGCCGGACATCGAGAAGCGTCTCGAAGCGTTCGTGCGGCTCGGCCACGGCATCATCGTGTTCCCGGGCGGCGTCGGCACGGCCGAGGAGATCCTGTACCTGCTCGGCGTGCTGATGCACCCGGACAACGCCGAACTGCCGTTCCCGTTCGTGCTCACCGGGCCGGCGGAATCGAAGGCGTACTTCGAGCGCATCGACGAGTTCCTGAAGCTGACGCTCGGCGAAGCGGCGACGTCGCGCTACCGCATCATCGTCGACGACCCGGCCGAAGTGGCGCGCGAGATGAAGCAGGGCATCCGCAAGGTGCGCGAATTCCGCCTGAAGGCGCAGGACGCGTTCTTCTTCAACTGGTCGCTGCACCTGCCGTTCGAATTCCAGCAGCCGTTCGCGCCGACGCACGCGGCGATGGCGGCGTTGAACCTGCACCGCGGCCAGCCGCCGCACCTGCTGGCGGCGAACCTGCGGCGGGCGTTCTCCGGCATCGTCGCCGGCAACGTCAAGGTCGAGGGCATGCGCGAGATCGAACAGCACGGCCCGTTCACCATCGACGGCGACCCCGAGATCATGCGCGCGCTCGACGGGCTGCTCGCCGATTTCGTCCAGCAGCGGCGCATGAAGATCGAGGGGACGTACAAGCCGTGCTACCGGATCGTCGGCGGCTGACGCTGCCGGCCGATCGGCAGGAGCGGCTTCAGCCGCGATCGCCCCGTATCACCGGCAACCTGATCGAAGCCACGTATCTCCCGCCCTCGACCCGCGTCTCCAGCCCCCCGCGCCCGCCGCTGAGCGCGTGGATCCGTTCGCGCGCCGACAGCAGCCCGACCTGGTGACCCGGGGCGGGCACGGCGCCCGCGGCGGGCAGGTCGTTGCCGACGACGATTCCGACGCTGTCGGGCGCGACGACGACCGAGATATCCACCCGCCCGCCGCGCGCCGCCGGCTCGATGCCGTGGCGGATCGCGTTCTCCACGAGCGGCTGGATCGACAGCGCCGGCACCTCGACATCGGGCAGCGTCGCCGGCACGTCCCACTGGACGACCAGACGATCGCCGAAGCGCAGCTTCTCGATCTCGAGGTAACGCCGCGCCAGCGCCAGCTCGTCGCCCAGCGGGATGTTCCGCGGTCCCGACAGCGCCGCCCGGAACAGGTCGGCCAGATCGAGCAGCAGCCGTTCGGCCTCCCCGGGGCGCGCGTGCACCAGTGCCGCGCCGGTATTGAGGGTGTTGAACAGGAAATGCGGCCGGATGCGCGCCTCCAGCGCCTCCAGCTCCGCCTGCTTCGCCCGCAGCGCGGCCTGCCGCGCGCGCCAGTGGTTCTGGAAGGCACCGAGTGCCAGCAGGCCGACGGCGAGGGCGATGCCGGTGATGCGGAACATGAACACCGGCAGCCGGTCGTCCGCGACGCCCCAGGCATCGTGCAGCAACCACCAGCCGATGCCGCCGACGGCCCAGACGGAAAGCAGGAACACGACCAGCGCGTGGCGTGCCGCGCGCTGCGGCGTGGCCCGGGCGAGCCGGCGCCGCCCCAACCACAGCAGGGCGAGGGTCGTCAGGCTGCTCCACTGCACCATCAGGGAGGCGAGGCCGAAGTAGGCGAAGTCGTCGCCGCTGCGCCCGGGCGCGAGCGCGACGACCGCCGCCACGGCTTCACCGGCGACGAGCGTCCACAGGATCACCGGAGCCCGCCAGAGGATGTCGAGCGGCCCCCCCGCGCCACGGGCGGGGGAGGTCGGCGGGGGCGCCGTCACGCGACCGGGTGGCGGTGGTCTTACCAGCAGTCGGTACCGCTGCCGCTGTTCTCGCGGATGACCGCGCCCGCATTGAAGCGAAGCGTCAGCGTGCCGCAGTCGTCGTTGGTCTGGGCGCCTTCCGGAGTCGCGGTCAGCCGCCAGGTCGTCGGACCCGATTGGGCCTCGACGAAGTCGAACGCGTAGAAAGGCGTGTCGAAGACGCCCTGCGGCACGTAGGTCGCGTAGGACGCATTGTCGACCCGGTGCTTCTCGAGCCGCAGCTGCTGCTCGTTGAGGATGGTCGCCGCTTCCGCGCGCCGCGTGCGCTGCATCATCCCCACGTAGCTCGGATACGCGATCGCCGCCAGCACGCCGATGATCAGGACCACCGTGATGACTTCGACGAGGGTGAATCCGAGCGGCTTGCGTACGGTCATGGTGGCGGGCTCCCGACGGTTTGCGACATTGTGTGACGGCCCGGCTCGAATTGATACACGCCCGGCAGCGGGGATCGGCCATCCGTCCGCCCGAACCGGCCGCTGGTCATCAGGCCCCATCCGGAGCCTCCGCGCCGCGCCGGGGCGGTGTAGTGTGCGGGCATATCGAGAATCGAGGGGCCCCCCGTGCGTCGAATCAGGCAGTCCGGTTTCACCCTGATCGAACTGGTGATCACGATCATCGTGCTCGCCGTGCTGGCGGTCGTCTCGATCCCGAATTTCATCGAGCTGCGCGAGCGCAACGCATTGCGCGGCGCCGCCGACAACTTCGCCGCGGCCATCGGTCTCGCGAAGCAGGAGGCGATCAAGCGCGGAGAGCTCGTCAGGGTGGAGTTCCACGCGGTCGGCGACGCGGTGTGCGTCGGCGCGATGGTGGTCGCGGACGACGGGGATGACGGCTGCGACTGCAGTGCGGCCACCTGCAATGTTTCGGCGTTCCCGGAAGAACCGGGCGACACGGGTCCGTTGCAGCGCGTCGCGCTGACGGGCGACGTGGTTTTCGGCGACGACGGCGACGGCTTCGTGATCGACCCCCGCACCGGCACGCTGTTCGACATCGGCGATACCGGCGGATTCACGCTCTCCACGGCGGGCGGCTACCAGGTGCGCATGAACGTCAACGCGATGGCGCGGACCCGCTATTGCGTCCCGGACGGTGCCGAAACGCTCGCGGGAGTACCGGCATGCGACTGACCTCACCGACGGCGCGTCGCGCGCGCGGCTTCTCCCTCATCGAGCTGATGGTGGCGATGGTCGCCGGCCTGATCATCATCGGCGCGGCGGTCACCTTCGCCGTTTCTACGATGCGCTCGTATTCCGAGAACATCCTCTCGTCCCGCCTCACGCAGGAACTGCGCACGGGCATGAACCTGGTGGTGCGCGAGCTGCGGCGCGCCGGGCACGACTCCACCGCGGTCTCCCGGGTGCTGACCACGACGTCGGCATCGGGATTCACCAATCTCGAAGTCGACGGTTCCTGCATCACCTACGAATACGACCGGCAGGAGGCCGGGACGGGTGTGCCCGACGGCACGGAGGTGCGGGGATTCCGTGTCTCCGGTGGCGTGCTCCAGCTGACGACCTCGGGCGACTGCGATACCGGGGACGATGACTGGGAAGACATCACGGATCCGGACGTGGTGCAGATCACGAAGTTCGAACCGGTGATCTCCGAATCGACCTTCTGCGCGCAGATCGCGGAGCGCGATTCCGCCGATGCGGACACGATTCCGGACGAATTCCAGATGGCGCGTGGTTCCGTGCGCACCGTGTCCCTCTGCCTGCAGGGGCAGATGGTGTCCGGGGACGACATCACGCGCCACGTCACCGACTCGGTCCGGATTCGCGCCGAGGAGCTGGTGTTCGAAGACTGGAGCACCGACAACACCTGCGAACCCGCCGCTGACGCCCTCTCGACCCCCATCGAACTGAACACGGATTGCGCCGAATGAACGCCAAACTCCGAAATCGCCGATTCCCCCAGCGGGCGCGCCAGCGCGGCCTGTCCACGCTCCTGATCGCGATCCTGCTGCTGGCCATCGTGACCATCATCACGATCTTCGCCGCGCGGTTCGGAATCTTCGAGCAGCGGATGTCGGCGAACGACTACCGGTACAAGATGGCTTTCCAGGCCTCCGAAGCCGGCCTGAACCAGTCGATGGAGTTCATCAAGATGAACACCGCCGAGATGTTGTCGACGGCGGCGGGCGGCTGGCTGTTCGTGGGCGACCCGATGTGGCAGCCCTGCACCGATGCGCTGCCGGCCGACATGGTCATCGATCCGTGCCTCGCGGAACCCGACGCGACCCGACGTGCGGACATGTACCGCTATGTCGGTGACGAAGGG
Source organism: uncultured Arenimonas sp. (assembly GCA_966211005.1). Lineage (GTDB taxonomy): Bacteria > Pseudomonadota > Gammaproteobacteria > Xanthomonadales > Xanthomonadaceae > Arenimonas. The sequence goes on along the minus strand of CBIHMN010000102.1, from coordinate 2,919 downwards.
GACGGCGTCCTGCCGGTGGCCGCGGTGATGCCCACGCTCGACATGGACGACGCGGTGGACGACGACCATGTCGCCGCCTTCGCCGCGGAGTACGCCTCGTATGCCACGCTGTGCCGACTGGACATCACGGTGCCGACGTCGCCGCGCTGCGCCTTGAATCCGACCACCGGCGATACCTTCTACGTCACGATCGTGTCGCGCGGTTCGCTCCCCGGCGAGAACGCGGTCGCGACGGTCAGGCAGTCCTACGGCACGTTCCGCACGCTAGGCGCCGCGCCGGACGCTCCGCTCATCGCCGCCGGTACCGCGATCGGGCTGGGCAACGCGCAGATCATTCCCAATCCCGACGCGGGCGGCACCGGCATTCCGGTGTCGATCTGGTCGGCTGGCGACGCGCAGATCGCCGACGCGGGTTCGTTCTCCACCTGCCAGCTCGGCGAGTGGCTGACGACGGACACGCCGGAAGACCCGATCTCGGGCATCTGCGAGGACTGCAGCTGCAACGGTCTGGCATTCGGCTACGGGTCGCTGAGCGGCCACATCGGCCCGGACAAATACGAAGGCGAGGACATCCTCGACGTCGACAGCAACGACAGCGAGGCGACCCCCAAGGTCCTCGACAGCAAATATTTCCCGCCCGACCTGTTCGCCTACGTGTTCTCCACGCCCGATTCGCAGGCCGAAGACTTCCTGAGCGCGAACGCCGAGCCGGTCGCCGACTGCGCCAACCTCAATGCTTCGAGTGGCGGCCTCTACTGGTGGGACAGCACGGCCGATTGCAAGATCGGTGGCGTCATCGGCTCGTTGACCGACCCCGTGGTGCTCGTCAGCGACGGAAAGGTCGTGATGGGCGCGAAGTCGCAGTTTTTCGGCATCGTGTACGTCCGCGACGAAGTCACGGGCGATCTGTTCAAGGCCACCGGCGGCGGCCAGGTTTACGGATCGGTGATCCTGGAAGGCGACGCCAGCCTCGCGGGTACGCCGCAGATCATCTACAACGAGGCGGTGCTGCGGAACATCCGCAACTCGCCGAACTTCCTCCGCTACGGCCCGGTCCCGGGTTCGTGGGCGGACACGCTGCAGTGAGGTCGACCCCATGAAGCCTTCCAATCATCAGAACGCGCGTGGCTTCAGCCTCATCGAAGTCATGATCGCCGTCGTCGTCCTCGCGGTCGGCCTGTTGAGCCTGGCGGCTCTTCAGGGCGAACTCTTCCGCTCCGGCGCCGAGGCGAAAGCGCGCGCCAACGCTGCGACTCTCGCGCAGCAGGTCATCGAGGATGCCCGCACGTTCGGTTTCGTCACTGCTCCCGACGCCGATTACGTGGGCAATACGTACAACAGCCTCGCGACCGCCGACTGGGAAGTCGCGGACGTCGGCGGCGTCACGTTCGACGTGACCCGCGACGTGACGCGCTACCGCTTCGACTCCGCCTCCGGGACGTTCGTCGAAGACGCCGCGTCCGCGTTCTCGCTCGCGGTCCCGGAGTTCAAGATGGTCCGCGTCGTCGTATCGTGGACCGACAGCAACGGCAATGCGAAGTCGGTACAGATGGCCGACAGCATCGCGGCGATCTCGCCGTCCGACGTCACGAAGGTGATGGAAGGCGAATCCGAGACGTCGCGCGGGCCGGAGGTCTGGATCGAACCGCCGAACAAGGACAATCCGCGCGTCGTGCCGATCGCGGTCGGCGACGACCAGTCGGCGGCCAGCTCCAATCCGACCCCCGAGCAGTTCGTCGACGACGTCTCGAACGTCACGCGTTTCTCCGTGATGAGCTTCGTCGGCGCGAGCGACGCGCTCGAAGTCAGGCTGACCCGCAAGCTCGACATGGCGGCCGCGAGCTGCAAGTGCGCGACGGGCGGCACGAGCACGGCCACCAACCCGGCGTACAAGCCGGCCATCTGGAACGGAATCCTGCAGGCTTACGAAGAGCCGCTGGCGATGCCGGTGGGTACGGTGACGGGCAACGCGGTCGTCGCCAACCAGGACTCCGAAAGCGAACCGATGTGCGTGATCTGCTGCCGCGACCACCTGAACCAGGGTGACCGGTCGCCGATGCCGGACCCGTTCCGCGCCACCGTTTCCGACACGATCGCGACGCAGTACGGGTACAAGAACGGCAACCTGGTCGAAGCCAGCGCCAATAGCGGGGCGTACGTCGATGCCTGCCAGCTCGTCCGCGTCAACGGCCGCATGCGCATGACGGTCGACGCGCAGCAGACCTCTCTGGTCACGACGTCGCTCGACAGCGCGGGCACGGGTTATCGGGTCGACGACTTCATCGACCAGTACTCGGGGTATGTCACGACGACGCTGACGGAAGGCCTCGGCGCGGACGCCGAGATGCCTGACGGTTATCCCTCGCCGACCGCGAAGTTCCCCGGCCCGTCCTCGACGGCGAACTCGACGTACGAGAGCATCGTTGACCCCGACCCGATCTACATGGCGAGCGGTGACGTGGTGAACCTGGTGTCCTTCGGGCTTTACGTGGACTACCTGAGCGAAGACACGCTGCTGGCATACCGCTGTGCGCTCGACGACGACAACGAGGACGAGTGCGCCGGACTGGGAGCGCGGTCGCCGCTCGATGTCCTGCCGTTCTACGCGGTCAACGTGGCGAGTCTCGGTTCGTGGTGCTCCGGGTCGGCGTGCCCGACCCCGATCGCGACCAATATCGTCAAGGTGACGTCCCCGACCTACAGCAACCAGGGTCAGCTGGCGACCGTCGGCGGGACTGTCACCGGGCAGAGCGGGTCGTCGTCCACCGACGCTTCCGGTGAGCTCGTGCCCACGCCGGTCAAGCTGATCATCAACGAAAGCAACAGCGGTCTCGCGGGCACCTGGCCGGTGGATCTCCACGACAAGCTGGCGGCCAGCTTCGTGACGGATCCGCAGGACTTCATCCGCGGAACCGACCC
>CBIHMN010000101.1:0-7208 GCA_966211005.1 uncultured Arenimonas sp. | reverse complement strand
GCGTGCGGATGCCGGCGTGGTACGACATCCGCGACCTCGACCTCGACCAGCGCGCGGACGAGCGCGGCGTGCGCGAATCGATGGCGCAGGTGGAGGCGCTGATCCAGCGCGAATGCGAGCGCGGGGTGCCGGCGTCGCGCGTGATCCTCGCCGGGTTCTCGCAGGGCGGCGCGATCGCGCTGGCGACCGGCGTGCGCCGCGAAGCGCCGCTCGGCGGCATCGTCGCGCTGTCCACCTACCTGCCGATGGCGTCGACCACCGCGCCCGAGGCCACCGTCGCCGGCCTGCGCACGCCGGTGTTCATGGCGCACGGGCAGCAGGACCCGGTAGTACCGGCCTCGCTCGGCGCGCTGAGCCGCGACATCCTGCGCAAGCTCGGCGCGACCGTGGACTGGCACGACTACCCGATGCCGCACAGCGTCTGCGCCGACGAGATCCGCGACCTCGCGGGCTGGCTGGAGACCCGCTTCACCGCCGCCCCGTAGGAGCGGCTTCAGCCGCGACCCGCCCTGCCGCATTCCCCCGTTCCCGAGCCCGTCGCGGCTGAAGCCGCTCCTACGGGCCCGCGTGGGTGGGGCATACTCGCGGCGTGAAGATCCTGCTCGTCGACGACGAACCGCTCGCCCGCCAGCGGCTGGCCGCCCTGGTGCGCGAACTCGGCGGCCACGACATCGTCGCGGAGGCCGGCAACGGCCGCGAGGCGGTCGAGCTGGCCGGCGAACACGCCGCCGACGTGGTGCTGCTCGACGTGGCGATGCCGGTGATGGACGGCCTCGAAGCCGCGCGCCATCTCGCGACGCTGCCGTCGCCCCCGGCGCTGGTGTTCTGCACCGCCTTCGACCAGCACGCGCTCGCGGCGTTCGAAGCGGCCGCGGTCGACTACCTCGTGAAGCCGGTCCGCGCCGAACGCCTCGCCGAGGCGCTGGAACGGGCCCGCCGCCACTGCGCCGCGTCGGCGCCTCCGGCGCTGCCGGACGGAAGCGACCGCCGCCGCAGCCACCTGAGCGCGCGGCTGCGCGGCAGCCTGCGGCTGATCCCGGTCGACGACGTGCGCTACCTGCAGGCCGAGGAGAAATACGTGGTGGTGCACCACGCGCGCGGCGAGGACCTGATCGAGGAGTCGCTGAAGTCGCTCGAGACCGAGTTCGCCGACCGGTTCATCCGCATCCATCGCAACTGCCTCGTCGCCGCCGACGAGTTCGCCGAACTGCGCCGCGGCCCCGACGGCCAGGTCCACGCGCTGCTGCGCAACGGCGGCGAGCCGCTGGAAGTGAGCCGGCGCTGCCTGCCGACACTGCGCGAACGCCTGAAACACCTTTAGGAAACCCGATGCCGACCCTCCGACTCGCGACGCGCGAAAGCGCCCTCGCCCTGTGGCAGACCGAGCATGTCGCCGGGCGCCTGCGCGCCGCGCACCCGGACCTGGACGTGCAGCTCGTGCCGATGACGACGCGCGGCGACCAGACGATCGATCGCCCGCTGGCCGAGATCGGCGGCAAGGGGCTGTTCCTGAAGGAGCTGGAAGTGGCGATGCTCGAAGGGCGTGCCGACGCCGCGGTGCATTCGCTGAAGGACGTGCCGATGGAACTCGACGGCCCGTTCGAGCTCGCGGCCGTGCTGGAACGTGCCGATCCGTTCGACGCGTTCGTGTCGCCGAAGTACGAAGCGCTGGACGAACTGCCGTTCGGCGCGACCGTGGGCACGTCGTCGCAGCGGCGGCAGGCGCTGCTGCGCGCGCATCGTCCCGACCTGCGGCTGGTCGACCTCCGCGGCAACGTCAACACGCGGCTGGCGAAGCTGGACGCGGGCGAATACGACGCGATCGTGCTCGCCGCGGCCGGGCTGATGCGGCTCGGGTTCGACGCGCGCATCCGCGAGCGGCTGGTCGCGCCGCGCTTCATCCCGGCGGCGGCGCAGGGCGCGATCACCGTCGAATGCCGCGCCGGCGACACCGACGCGCTCGCGCGGCTCGCGGTGCTCGACGACGCGCCGACGCGCCTGTGCGTGAGCGCCGAACGCGCGATGACGCGAGCGCTCGGCGGCAGCTGCCAGATCCCGATCGCCGCCTACGCGACGCTGAAGGGCGACCGGATGGCGCTCGAAGGCCTGGTCGGCAATGCCGGCGACGGCTACACCGTGCGCGGCTACGCCAGCGGGCCGGCGAGCGAACCGGAGAAGCTCGGCCAGCAGGTGGCCGACATGCTGATCGCCCGCGGCGCGGATAATCTGCTCTGAGCAAGTAAAAAATCTGCTCTGAGCAAATTATTGGTAGTACGTCATCACGAGATGCTTCGCCTCGGCGAAGAACAGCCAGCGCTCGACGAGCGCGCCGAGCAGGGCGGCGATCGACGCCAGCGCCAGCAGCAGCGCCGCGGCCTCGCCCCCGGCGATCAGCACACCCGCGCACAGGACAGCCGGCATGACGCCGAACAGCGCGACGGCCATCTGGCGCAGCCGACGGGCGTGGCGGCGCGCGACGACGAAGCCCATCTCCTTCGTGAGGTAGTTGGCTTCCGTGTGCGGGCGCTCGAACACCGTCGCGACGCGATCGGCCGGCAGGCCGAGCGCTGACGCCCGCGAGGCCGGCATCGCGCCGCGATCGATGTCGCGCCAGTAGCGGCGCTTGCCGACCGCCAGCGCGACCGCCAGCAGCAGCCCCACGAGCGCGCCGGCTTCGACCAGCGCCGGCCGGTCGCCACCGGCCGCGAGCAGCGTCGCCAGCAGCAGGCCGCCGGTGAGCAGCGCGAAACCCGCGTACACCGGCAGCACCGCACGATGGCGCCACGCCGGGATCGGCTTCAGCGAGGCGTAGATCATCGCGGTGCACGCCACGGTCGCGACCGCGCCGAGGAACGCGCCGGCGAGCGAAAGCCGCGCGAACCATGGCAGCGCCGCGCCCGGCGCGAACGCCTCGCCGTCCAGCGGCGCCGGCCACCACGCACTCGACAGCGTCGCGAGCAGCACGACCAGCGGCATGAACGTGAACACCGCCGCGACGCCCTCGCGCGACAGCCACGACGTGCGCCACTGCGAGAACGCGCGCCATGCGCGCGCCGGGCGCCCGAGATGCCCGAGCGACGACAGCAGGCCGACGGTGACGAGCACCGTCGCCAGTACGAGCGCGACGAGGAAGATCGCCGGCGTGCGGCCGTCCAGCGCGGTGCGCCAGCCGGCCGCGAGCGCCAGCGCGCTCCACGCGATCAGGCCGTAACCGGCGCCCGTGAGGGTGCTGAAGAAGATGACGGAGAACGCGGGATGCATCGACGCCTCAGCGGCTCAGCGCGCGGTCGAGCCAGCGCAGGACGGGGTGGAGCCTGGACGGGTCGAGCGGTTCGGGTCCGGTAGCGGTGGCGGTCGCGGTGGCTTCGGGGCCGGCGCGGCGCGGACGCGGCGGCAGGTAGCGGTTGACCGGCGCGTAGCCGAGCTCGGGCATCAGGCCAGTACCACCGCGGTCGGCGACCAGACGCGACACCGGCGAATCCGGATCGCCCAGGTCGCCGAAATGCCGCGCCCGCGTCGGGCACGCCTGCACGCAAGCCGGCTGCCGCGATTCCTCGGGAATGGTCTCGTTGTAGATGCGGTCGACGCACAGCGTGCATTTCTTCATCACCCCGTCGACCTCGCTGTACTCGCGCGCGCCGTACGGACAGGCCCACGAACACAGCTTGCAGCCGATGCACTTGTCCTCGTCGACCAGCACGATGCCGTCCTCGGCGCGCTTGTAGGAAGCGCCGGTGGGGCAGACCGTGACGCACGCCGGCGTTTCGCAGTGCAGGCACGAGCGCGGGAAGTGCAGCGTCGTCGCCGGCTGCGTCGCGGTCGGCGCGACTTCGTACGAATGCACCCGGTTGAGCCAGACGCCGACCGGCGCGTCGCCGTACGGGTTCTCGTCGACCAGCGGCCCGGCGATGCCGCCGGCGTTCCACTCCTTGCACGCGACCGCGCAGGCATGGCAGCCGACGCAGGTGTCCAGGTCGATGACGAGGCCGAGCTTGCGCGGCGATGGCGGCGGCAGCGCGGTCACGGCACCGCCAGCGGCGACAGCGGCCAGAAACGGGGAATCAGGATCACGCCGAGTATCCAGAAGATCACGTTCAGCGGGATGCCGACGCGCATGAAGTCGGTGAAGCGGTAATCGCCGATGCTGTAGACCATCGTGTTGGTCTGGTAGCCGACCGGCGTCGAGAAGCTGGTGGACGCGGCGAACGCGACCGCGACCAGGAACGGCGTCGGGCTCAGGCCCATGCTCATCGAGGCCGAAACGACGATCGGCACCAGCAGCACCGCCGCCGCCGCGTTGCTCATCAGCTCGCTGAGCACGAGCGCGAGCAGGTACACCACCGCCAGCACCAGCACCGGATCCAGGTCGCCCATCCGACCGAGCGTGTGCTGCGCGAGGAACTCGGCGGCGCCGCTCTGCTGCAGCGCGAAGCCGATCGGCAGCACGCCGGCGAGCATCACGATGATCCGCCAGTCGACCGCGTCGTAGGCCTCCTCGGGCTCGATGCAGCGCGTGACCACCATCAGCACGCAGCCGATCAGCGCGGCGATCACGATCGGCAGCAGTCCGGTCGCGGCGACGCCGATCGCGGCCGCCATGATCGCCAGCGCCAGCGGGGCCTTCCTCCGCGACGCGCCGTCGTCCTCGCGCTCGGTCACGATCACGACGTTCGGGTTGCGGCGCAGCGCCGGGATGTCGTCCTTCGGCACCATCATCAGCAGCACGTCGCCGGTGCTCAGCGTCACCTCGCGCACCTTCTCGCGCAGCACCTCGCCGCGGCGGTGGATCGCCAGCACGGTGGCGTTGTAATGCCACTTGAACTCCAGATCCTTCAATGTCTCGTCCTGGAAGCGCGAATTGGGCGCGATCATCACTTCCAGCAGCGAGCGGTCGCCGACCTCGAACTGCTCGTCGCGCAGCTTGAACTCGGGCTCGATCTCGAGCTTCATCCGCTCCCGCACCTCGGTGATCCTGCTCCAGTCGCCGCGTGCGAGCAGCACGTCGCCCTCGCGCAGCACCTCGGCGCGCGGTGCCCAGCTCAGGTGCTCGCCGTCGCGCTCGAGCTCCATCACGTAGACGCCGTGCTTCTCGCCGAGCTTGGCGTCGGCGATCGACTTTCCGATCATCGGCGAGCCGGCGCTGACGCGCAGCTCGGTGATGTACTTGCCGAGCTCGTAGGTTTCGGTGAGTGCCGTCGACTGGTTGGCCGGCAGCAGCCAGCGGCCGATCGTCATCAGGTAGACGATGCCGACCACCGCGCAGGCGATGCCGAGCGGCGCGAACTCGAACAGCGTGAAGCCGCGTACGCCCAGATCCTTCGCCAGCGAGTTCACCAGCAGGTTCGTCGACGTGCCGATCAGGGTGCTGACGCCGCCCATCTGCGCCGCGTACGACATCGGTATCAGGAACTTCGACGGCGGCAATCCGTTCGCCGAGGTCGCCGCCAGCACCAGCGGCAGGAACACCGCCACCATCGCGGTGTTGTTCACGAACGCCGACGCCCCCGCGATGGTCACCATCACCACCAGCCCGAACAGCCACGGCCACTGGATGCGCGCGAACAGCCTCGCGATCGCGCGAAGCGCGCCGGTGCGCTGCAGCCCGGCGCTGAGCACGAACATCGCCGCCACCGTGATCGTGGCCTCGTTCGCGAAACCGGAAATCGCCACCTCCGGACCGACGATGCCGAGGATCACCAGCGCCGACAGCGCCAGGATCGCGACCATGTCGACCGGCAGCTTCTCCGAGACGAACAGCGCGATGGCGCCGGCCAGGACGAGCAGCGTCAGGATCGCGTCCCAGTTCATCGCGCGCTCCGCTTGCCGCCGTCGTAGCAAAGGGGCCGTCCGGCGGCGGCCTCCGTGCGCGCGCCCGCGTCGAGCGGGGCGAACTGCGGCTGCGAGACGGCGATCGGCTCGGCGCGCGAGATCGCCACGCGCAGGTCGAACCACGCCGCCTGGCCGGTGACGGGATCGGCGTTGGCGTAGTCGTGCTTCGGCAGCACGTCGGAGATCAGGTGGTTGAGCAGGAAGCCCTTCGTGCCCTCGGGCGCGTCCTTCGCCAGCTTCCATGCGCCGCGGCGCTTGCCGATCGCATTCCATGTCCAGACCGTGCCCGGCTCCATGTTCGCGGCGAACCGGCACTGCACCGTGATGCGGCCGTGGTGCGAGTCGACATGCACGTCGTCGCCGTCGGCGATGCCGTGGGCGGCGGCCGTATCGGGATGCACGTACAGGAAGTTGCGCGCCGCGATCTGCCGCAGCCACGCGTTCTGCGAGCCCCACGCGTGGTACATGAACGGCGGCCGCTGCGTCACCGCGCTGAGCGGAAAATCTGCTCTGAGCAGATTTTCCCCGACCGCGTCGTACCAGAGGGGCAGCGGGTCGAAGTAGGTGGCGACACGCGCGCGTTCGGCCTCGGGCGGCTGCACGGGGCCGTGGCCCTGCGCCGCGAGCCGGAATTTCTGCAGCGTCTCGGAGTACAGCTGCAGCACCACCGGCTCCGCCTTCGCGATGAAACCCATCTGCTGCGCCCACTGCAGGTAGTCGCGATTGGCCATCTTGTAGAACGCGCCGGTCGGCGGAACTTCCGCTTCCCAGAAGCCGCCGTGCTCGCGATAGCGCTCGAGCTGCGCCGGGTTCGGCGGCCCCTTGCCGTGCTGCGTACCGTCGCCGCGCCAGCCGGCGAGCAGGCCGACGCCCGGCGCGCGCTCGTGGTTGACGATGTAATCGGCGTAGTCGGCGTAGCGCGGCGTGCCGTCGGGCCGCAGCATCGCCGGCAGCCCGAGCCGCGCGCCGAGGTCGAGCAGCACCGACTGGAAACCGCGCACGTCGCGACCTTCGCAACCCTGCGCCGCCGGATCGAGCAGCGGCAGGCGCACCGCGTCGGCGGCACGCTCGGCGTCGGAAATCGGCCGGTCGAGCAGCGAGATCGCGTCGAAACGCTCCAGGTACGTCGTGTCCGGCAGCACGAGATCCGCATACGCGACCATCTCGCTCGAATACGCGTCGCTGTAGATGATCTTCGGGATGCGGTATTCGCCCGACGCGTCGCGGTCGGTGAGCCACCGCATCGTCTCGCCCGTGTTCATCGCCGAGTTCCAGCTCATGTTCGCCATGAACAGGAACAGCACGTCGACCGGCGCCGGGTCGCCCGCCCACGCATTGCGGATCACGGTGTGCATCATGCCGTGCACCGCGAGCGGATA
>CBIHMN010000100.1:0-7236 GCA_966211005.1 uncultured Arenimonas sp. | reverse complement strand
GCGGCCTTCTTGGTGGACTTCTTCGCGGCCTTCTTGGCCGGTTTCTTCGCAGCTTTCTTCGTAGCCATGGTCAACTCCTCGTCAGTTGGCTTTTGGACTGCCCAGTCACAAAGGCACCGCCACGGGAACGATTCCCGCGGCGCACCGGCCGGCGCGCAGCGCGCGTCCACCGGATGGGGGTCGGCGCGCGACGGCGCCGGATGCGAAAACGCCCGGACCGCGAACGGACCGGGCGTCGGAATTGGGGCGGTTGCGGCGTGTCGTTTTCGATTTCGCGGAGGGATGTTCGCCCTGATCCACCGTTCGATCGTCCCGGGCGGAGTTCGGATTGGTGGCTCGCGTTGTCGAATCGTTCGTGATCACTCGCTTCCGCAGTCGGAATCTGCTGGGCGAAAGCTAATCACGGGATTTTGCGATGTCAACAACCCGGATGGAATATTTTCCGGCGACGGCGCGCCGACACCGCGCCGACGACGACGCGCGAACGCCTTCGAAACCGCCGCGACGAAACCGCGCGACGACGCTTCGCGAAAAAAACCTCGGTAAATACGCATCGGCGTCGTCGCGCGTGGCGCCGCGCGCATCGACGCGGACGTGTCGGCGGCGTGCGAGGGCGGCGTCGCGCGACGCGAAAACTTTTTCCGTCCGACGCGCCCGGACGGCGTCCATTGCGCACCGCAAAATGCCGAAGTGCGCGAAAACCGGACGCCGGAAACGACGCCGGCCGCACATGGCGGCCGGCGTGCACGCGGTCCTGGCGACGCGCGTCAGTGGTCTTCGTCCTCGAGCATCTGGGCGTAGTCGTCGGGCGACAGCAGGTCGGCCAGCGCCTCGGTGTCGGTCGGCTCGACGACGAACAGCCAGCCGTCGCCGAACGCGTCCTCGTTGATCGTCTCCGGCTTGTCGGCGAGCGCGGCGTTCACCTCGACGATCGTGCCCGACACCGGCGAGTAGACGTCCGACGCCGCCTTGACCGACTCGACCACGGCGCACGAGGCACCGGCCTCGATCGTGTCGCCGACGTTCGGCAGCTCCACGTACACCAGGTCGCCCAGCAGGCCCTGCGCGTGGTGGGAGATGCCGACGGTGACGCGGCCGCTGTCCTCCACGCGGGCCCATTCGTGGGACTTGAGGAACTTCAGGTCGCCGGGGATCTCGCTCATGACTGGCCTCGGGGGTTCAGGGGTTGCACGGATGTGGGCGGAGTGTAGCCGGGCGCGTGCGGCGTGGCATCAGCCGAGCACGCCGGGCTGCGCGACGCCGTCGCGCACGAACGGGTACTTCACGACGCGCACCGGCAGGCGACGGCCGCGGATGTCCACCTCCACCGCGCCGACCACGCCGGCCGGCACGCGCGCCAGCGCGATCGCCTTGCCGAGCGTCGGCGAGAACGTGCCGGAAAGGATTTCACCCTCGCCGGCGGCGGTGAACACCGCCTGCCCGTGCCGCAGCACGCCCTTGTCGTCGAGCACGAGCCCGATCACCTGCCGCGGCGCGCCGGCGTGCTTCTGCGCGACGAGCACGTCGCGGCCGGTGAACTCGCGGCCTTCGTCGAGCGCGACCGTCCAGCCGAGCCCGGCTTCGAACGGCGAGACCGACTCGTCCATGTCCTGGCCGTACAACGCCATGCCGGCTTCCAGCCGCAACGTGTCGCGCGCGCCGAGCCCGGCCGGCGCCACGCCGGCGGCGACGAGCGCGTTCCAGAACTCCACCGCGCGCGCTTCCGGGACCATCACTTCGAAACCGTCCTCGCCGGTGTAGCCGGTGCGCGCGACGAACAGGCCGTCGATGTCGGCGGCGGTGAACTTGCCGAGCTTGCCGGCCACGGCGGCGCCCGCCTCCGGCAGCAGCGCCATCACGCGCTCGCGCGCGGCCGGACCCTGCACCGCGATGATCGCCAGGTCGCGGCGCTCGCTGATCGACACGCCGAACGGCGCCGCCTGCGCGCTGATCCACGCCAGGTCCTTGTCGCGCGTGGCCGCGTTCACGACCAGCCGGAAGAAGTCCTCGGCGAGGAAATAGATGATCAGGTCGTCGATGACGCCGCCGTTCGCGTCGAGCATGCAGGCGTAGAGCGCCTTGCCCGGCACCTTCAGCTTGTCGACGGAATTGGCGACCAGCGATCGCAGGAACGGCCGCACGTTCTCGCCGTGCAGGTCGAGGATGGTCATGTGCGACACGTCGAACATGCCCGCGTCGCGGCGGACCGCGTGGTGCTCCTCGATCTGCGAGCCGTAGCTGATCGGCATGTCCCAACCGCCGAAGTCGACCATCTTCGCGCCGAGCGCGCGGTGGGTGTCGTTGAGGATCGTCTTCTTCGTCATCGCCGTGGGCCGGTTCGGGAAAGGCGGCGATTATCGCTCACCCGACCCGGGCGCCGCGCGCCCGCCAGACAGCCGCGGCTTCACCGCTGCTGCTTCACCAGCCACCACACCGGCAACAGCCCCACCGCCACCAGCCACAGTGCCGGCCACGCCGCCTGCTCCCACAGGCCCTCGGTCGTGTGGCTGTAGATGCGCACGGCCAGCGTGTCCCAGCCGAACGGACGCAGCATCAGCGTCGCCGGCAGTTCCTTCACCGTCTCCACGAACACCAGCAGCAGCGCCGCGACCAGACCCGGCCGCAGCAGCGGCAGCACGACGCGGCGCCACCGCGCCACCGGCGAGACGCCGAACAGCCGGGCCGACTCCAGCAGCGACGGCAGCAGCGCCTCGAACGCGTAGGACGTGGCCTCGTGCCCGATGCGGAAGAACCGCGCGCACAGCGCCAGCAGCACGGCCAGCACGCTCGAGCCGAGCGCGAGCCGCACGCCGTCGGGCATCGCGTTCTCGACCGCGACCAGCCACCACATCGCGCCGACCGCGAGCACCGTGCCGGGTACCGCGTAGCCGAGGCCGGCGGCGAAGCCGGCCGCGCGCACGCCGCGGTCACCGCCGCCGCGTCGCGCGAGCACGACGAACGCCATCGCCAGCGCCAGCACGACGAGCGCCGTCATCGTCGCGAGGCGCGCGGTGTTCCACGCGGCGTCGCCGACGTCCGGCAGCGCCGCACGCACCTGCCACGACCAGGCGAGCAGCCGCGCGACCGGCACCACGAAGCCGAAGGCGACCGCCGACGCCGCGACCGCCGTCACCGCCCAGCCGCGCGCGCCGCGCAGCACGCGTCGCGGCGGCGGCACCAGCTGCGGCCCGGCATGCCGACGCGCGCCGCGGCCCCAGCGTTCGAGCAGCAGCAGCAGCGCGACGACGCCGACGATCGCGAACGCCAGCTGCGCCGCCGCCGGCAGCGAGAACAGGCCGAACCACGCCTTGTAGACGGTGGTGGCGAGCGTATCGACACCGAGGATGCTCACCGCGCCGAAATCGGCCAGCGCTTCGAGCAGCACGAGGGTCAGGCCCGCCGCCCACGCCGGCCGCGCCATCGGCAGCGCCGCGCCGAAGAACGCGCGCACCGGCCCGTGGCCGAGCGAGCGCGCCGCGTCCATCGCGGCGCTGCCTTGCCGCAGGAACGCCGCGCGCACGAGCAGGAACACATAGGGATACAGCACCAGCGCCAGCACCGCCGCCGCGCCGGGCACGCTGCGCACTTCCGGGAACGCGGCCGGGGCGAGACCGGCGGCACGCCACGCGGTCTGCACCGCGCTCGAATAGTCGGTGAGCCCGACGTACACGAACGCGACCACATAGGCCGGAAGCGCCATCGGCAGCATCAGCGCCCAGTCGAACAGACGGCGGCCGGGCCATTCGAAGCGCGCGCTCGCCCACGCCAGCGCGACGCCGGGCACGCCGGCGAACAGCGCCAGCAGCGCGAGCAGGAACAGCGTGTCGCGCGTCGCCGCCGGCAACACCTCGGCGCGCAGGTGCGTCCACACTTCCGGCGCCGCCGTGCCGTAAGACGTCGCCAGCCAGAGCACCGGCAGCAGCAGCGGCAGCGCCAGCCCCCAGGCCAGCGCGCGCGGAACGCCGCGACGCATCGCGGCGCGCATCAGGGCCTCAGTGCCAGCCGGCGCGGTCCATCAGGCGGACCGCCTCCGCCTGCCGGTGCCCGGCGACCGACACGTTCACGCGGTCGGCCAGGAACCGGCCCCACTTCGCGACCACCGGATCGAGCGCCACGCCCTTGCGGACCGGATACTCGAAGTTCACCGCCGCGAACCGGTGCTGCACTTCCTCCGAGGCGAGCCATTCGAGGAACGCCTGCGCCTCGGCCTTGTGCGCCGACGCCGCGACGATGCCCGCGCCCGACACGTTCACGTGCGTGCCGGCGCCGTCCTGGTTGGCCCAGAAGATCTGCACCGGGAACGCCGGGTCGTCGTGCTGCAGCCGGCCGAGGTAATACGTATTGATGACGCCGACGTCGCACTGGCCGGCGGCGACGGCTTTGGCCAGCAGCGTGTCGTCGGCGAACGACGGCGCCGCGAGGTTCGCGACCCAGCCGCGCACGACCTGCTCGGTGCGCTCGGCGCCGAGGCGCTCGATCATCGTCGCGACGAGCGACTGGTTGTAGACCTTCTTCGCCGAACGCAGGCACAGCCGGCCCTTCCATTTCGGATCGGCGAGGTCTTCGTAGGTCGACAGTTCGCCCGGCTGCACGCGCTCGGTCGAATACACGATCGTGCGCGCGCGCTGCGACAGGGCGAACCAGCGGCCCTGCGGGTCGCGCAGGTGCGCCGGCACCGCGGCGTCGAGCTTCGCCGACGTCACCGGCGCCAGCAGCCCGCGCTCCGCCGCCTGCCACAGGCTGCCGGCATCGACGGTCATGAACAGGTCGGCGCGCGTGTTCGCGCCTTCGGCGGCGAGTCGCTCGATCAGTACCGGGGCGCCGTCGGACAGGAGGCGCACGGTCGTGCCGGTCTCCTGCGTGTAGAGATCGAAGATCGGCTTGACCAGCGGTTCCTTGCGCTCGGTGTAGACCACGAGCTCGGCCGCGTGCAGCGCCGGCGCGACCAGCGTCGCGGCCAGCAGGATCGGGAAGAAGCGCTTCATGTCCACTCCGGAGGGTTGGTCCGGCAAATGATAACGGTTCTCATCTGCAAGGCCAACCGGCCCCGGCGTGGCTAATCGACGCCGCGCACCTGCAGCGACATTCCGTCGACCGCGACGATCCGCACGCGCGTCCCCTGCGGCAGGTCGGGACCCTCGGCGACCCAGAACGCGTCGCCGATCTTCAGCCGCCCGCGCCCGTCGACGATCGGCTGCTCGAGCGGGTGCACCTGCCCGACCAGCTGCTCGCCACGGCGATTGAGCAGCGGCCGGTCGCTCGGCATGGCCCGGTTCCGGAAGAACTTCAGGTACACGAGGATCGACAGTGCCGAGAACGCGCCGAACGCGACGCCCTGCCACACGATCGGCAGGTCGGGCACGCCGAGCAGCGTCGCGAACACCGCCAGCGCGGCGAACCCGAGCCACAGCAGGAACATTTCCGGGATCACCATCTCCCCGGCCATCAGCAGCAGCGCGAACACCAGCCACGCGGTCTGCACCGTCGTCATCGCTCAGCTCCCGCGCGCCGGCGGCGGCGACTTCGCGCCGTCGAGCGACAGGGCCTCGCGCGCCAGCCCGGCGATGCCGCCGAGCGAACCGATCACGCCGGTCGCTTCCATCGGCATCAGCACGAACTTCTGGTTGGGCGCCTCGGCGAGCGTCTTGAACGCTTCGATGTACTTCTGCGCGACGAAGTAGTTGATCGCCTGCACGTTGCCGCCGGCGATCGCGTCGGACACCGCCTTGGTCGCCGCCGCTTCGGCTTCGGCCAGGCGCTCGCGCGCCTCGGCCTGGCGGAACGCCGCCTCCTTGTCGCCCTCGGCTTCCAGGATCACCGACTGCTTCTCGCCCTCGGCCTTGAGGATCGCCGCCTGGCGGAAGCCCTCGGCCTCGAGGATGTTCGCGCGCTTCTCGCGCTCGGCCTTCATCTGCCGCGCCATCGAGTCGACGAGGTCGCGCGGCGGCTGGATGTCCTTCAGCTCGATGCGGTTGACCTTGATGCCCCACGGATGCGTCGCCTGGTCGACGACGCTGAGCAGCTTGGCGTTGATCTCGTCGCGCTTGGACAGCGATTCGTCGAGGTCCATCGAGCCGATCGCGGTACGGATGTTCGTCATCACCAGCGCGATGGTCGCCTGCTCCAGGTTCGACACCTCGTACGCCGCCTTCGCCGCGTCGAGCACCGAGAAGAACACCACGCCGTCGACCTTGACGACCGCGTTGTCCTTCGTGATCACGTCCTGCGACGGGATCTCGAGCACCTGCTCCATCATGTTCACCTTGCGCCCCACGCGCTGGTACACCGGCACCAGGATGTGCAGCCCCGGCCCGAGCGTGTGCGTGTAGCGGCCGAACTTCTCGACGGTCCATTCATAGCCCTGCGGCACCATCCGCACGGCCTTGAACATGAACACGATCGCCAGCAGTACCAGTACGCCGAACAGGAATTCCATCTCGTTCTCCCCCGGGTTTCGACACCAAGTGTAGCCGGCCTGCGCGTTCGCGCAGGAACGGCCTGCGCGGGGCGGGTGGCGCGAGTGGACGCGCTGCGCGAGGTCCCGGCCCGGGGACGCCCGTGAACCCGTCCATGGGGGGCTCGGGAGCAGACGTCCTGTCTGCTCACGCCCCGGGCCGGGAGCAAGATCGGTGCGACGGTTTCCGCGCGAGAGGCATCCTGATGAGTGTGACCGCCGCTTCGTCCTTCGCCATCGACGTGCCCACCGCCCTGGTCGACCGCGCGCGCCGCGGCGAGGCGAGCGCCTGGGAGCACATCTACCGGCGGTTCGAGCGGCCGGTGTTCTCGCTGGCGCTGCGGCTCACCGGCGATCGCGAGGAGGCCCAGGACGTGCTGCAGGACACCATGCTCAAGCTCTACGACCGGATCGGCGACTACCGCGCCGAGTCGCCGTTCTGGGGCTGGCTGCGGCAGATCGCGGTGAACGAGGCGCTGATGCGGCTGCGTCGCCGCGGCCGGCAGCCGTTCACCGAGGAAGCCGGCGACGAGGACCTCGAATGCCCGCAGACGCTGCCGCCGCAGGCCGCCGACGCCGCCCTGCTGGCGCGCGCGCTGCAGTCGATGCCGGACGCGACCCGCAGCGTGCTGTGGCTCTACCACGCCGAGGGCTACACCCATGACGAGATCGCCGGCCTGATGGGCCGCACGACCAGCTTTTCCAAATCGCAGCTCGCCCGCGGCACGCGCCGCCTGCGCGACCTGCTGCGCATCGAACCGGAGGTGACCCATGCCTGACGC
>CBIHMN010000099.1:0-7251 GCA_966211005.1 uncultured Arenimonas sp. | reverse complement strand
TCGCAGCCCTGCGTCTGGCTGCTCAGCCGCGTCACCGTCCCCTCGCGCGACCAGCTGCCCGGCACGCCGTCGACGAACGTGGCATTGGCGCCGATCGTCTGGATCGTGCCGACGCCGTAGGCGCGGGTGAGTTCGCCCACGGTCGTGTAGGTCGGCGTGGCGTACGCGCCCAGCGGCGCGAAGCCGGCGAGCTGGTACACCGGCACCGTCGGCGTCCCGCTCTGGAACGCACCCTCGCGTTCGGCGGACAGGAAGCGCGGTACGCCGATGCCGTCGTAGACGAACGTCGCCAGGAACTCGTAGTTCGCCGCCACCTGCACGCTGTAGCCGTAACCCGGCGACGCCTCGTCGAACCAGTGCGCGCTGACGTCCAGCGGCGCGCCCGAATGCGTCGGACAGCCGGTGAGGAACGTGTCGAGCGTCTCGGCGCCGGTGAAGCCGTCGATGTTGTAGGTCATCGACAGCTGGCCGTCACCGCGCGGCGTCAGCACCAGGTTGCCGATCGGCTCCAGCGTGCGCGTCGTGCCGTTCCACGCCGCGCGGTAGACCGGCGAGTTCCAGACCTGGCTCGTACCCGGCAGCGGCGCCTGCGCGTAGTACCACGTCGGCGTGCCGTCCTGCAGGTACGTGTACCAGAGCAGCGCGTGTTCGGCCCCGGACGGATAGATGAAGACACCGTGGCCGCCGCGCGTCGGGTTGAAGTACGAGCCGCGCTTCAGCGCCGGCACCGAGGCGCTGACGCCGTCGATCGACGCGACCACGTCCACTGTCGCGACGTCGCCGCCGGTGTTCACCGGCGTCAGGTACCAGCGACCGGCCGCGGGATTGGCGACGACGATCGACTGGTTCGCGCCGGCGGCGCTGGCCGAGTGCGACGCCGAGCCGCGCGCCGGCGCCGCCGCGACCACCGGACCGGCCGCCAGGTCGACGCGCGCCGCGTAGAGCGTCACCGAGCCGGTGCCGTTCTGGGTGCGGAAGGTCGCCTGCGTGGTGCCCGGCGGAATGTCGACGTACAGCCGCTCGTGCGCGCCGCCCGCGGGCAGCGACACGCGCCGCGCGGCGCCCGGCGCGAGGCCGAACGGCGACGGCGTGTTGCCGGCACGGGTGATCTCGAACGGCGCGGTGACGACCGTGTCGCCCGGCGAACGCTGGATCAGCAGCGCGCCGATCCGCTTCTGGGTGTCGAGCATCGTCGGGTCGTCGTAAGCGACGCGGATGTCGAACGGCGCGCCGCCCGGGACATTGCCCGGCCCGGTCACCGTCAGCCCCGGCGCCTCGGTCGCGATGAGCGGCAGCGCGTAGCTGTCGACCGTGACCGGCGACGTCGTGCCGCTCCAGTTCTGGACCAGCACCCAATAGCGCGTCGCCGTCGTGTGCGCGCCATCGAGCACGCACTGCTCGCTCGCGGTCGCGGTGCCGGACACGCAGAGCTGCTCGTCGGCATCGGCGATGCCGTCGCCGTCGTCGTCGTGCCCGACGTAAAGGTCGATGTCACCGGACGCCGCCCGGGTGCTCGCGCCGATGCGGTAAGCCGTCGCCACGGTGGTGGCCGGGATGTCGATGAACTGCGTGTAGGTGCCCACCGGGCTGTCGTACGGATCGTCGCGGGTGGTGTCCGGCGCGATCGTCTGCACGGTACGGGTCGGCTGCACCAGGGCCGTCGTCGCGAACGTCGCCGACGGCAGCGCGACCATCCCGCCGACCGCCACGTCGAAATAGCCGCGCTCGTGCGTCGCCGTGTGGTTGGTGCCCGAAAGCGCCGCCTCGGTGGCGCCGTCGGCGAACGGCGTGGAATACACCGCCACCGGCAGCCGCAGGTTCGGCCGGCCGTCGCCCGAGGTGTTGGTCAGCGTGACCCAGCCGTACGCCCAGCGGTTGAGCAGCGCCGGGTTCGACACGTCAACCGTCACGCTCAGCGGCGCGCCACCGGCCGAACCGGCGAGCGTGCCGGGCGTGGCCGAGATCGTCGCGCCGGCCGTGATCATCGACGCCGTCACCGTGTAGTTCGCCGCCGATGCACCGGGCATCAGTTTCAGCGTGCGCGTCATCGTGCAGCTCAGGAAGCAGGCGCCATCGCCGAGCGACGGCAGGTTCAGCTGCTCCGCGGCGCCGTCGAACGGGTCCGCATTGGCGGCGCGGAACGCGTTCGCCGGCACTTCCAGGTACAGCCCGGCACGCACGGCGCGCGCGACGTCGATCATGCCCGCGCCCTGCTCGTGCGGATCGGCCGCGATGTTCGCCGCGCGACGCACGACGTTGCGCGCCGTCAGCGTGAGCGCGGAGAACACCTGGTCGGCGGTGAGCGCGGGGTTGCTGGACAGCACCAGCGCCGCGGCGCCGGCGACATGCGGCGTCGCCATCGAGGTGCCGGTCTTCGTCGCCAGCGCGCTCGGTGCGCCGAGGCCGGCCGAAACGATGTTCGTGCCCGGGCCGGTGACGTCGGGCTTGATCACGCCGAACGGCACCACGGGGCCGCGGCCGCTGCTGCCGTTGAGCGAGTAGATGTCGTCGTCGTACGCGGCGGTCGGGCCGTCGTTGTCGTGACGGGCGTTGGCCACGCCGAACACCCACGGCGAATTGGCCGGCGAGCTGTGCGTGCCGTCACCGGGGCCATCGTTGCCGGCCGCGGCCGCGACCACGATGCCGGCTTCGCGCGCCGCGAGGAACGCTTCGGCGTCGTCGTAATAGGTGGAGAACGGGATCCCGAGGAACGGATCGTGCGGCGAGCTGCCGATGGAATAGTTGATCACGTCGACGCCGTCACCGACGGCGCGGTCGATCGAAGCGATCAGCGCGGTGCCGTTGCAGCTGTCGTCGGCGCAGGCCTTGTAGGCGATGATGTTCGCGCGCGGCGCGACGCCGCTGAACGCGAGGAACGGGTTGCCGGCCGCGGTCGCGGCGACGTGCGTGCCGTGCCCCTGGTCATCCACCGGATCGGCCAGGCCGTTGCTGGCGCCGATGAAATCCCACAGGCCGATGACCTTGCTGTTGCAGGCCGTGGCGTTGACGCTGCAGTAGCCGTAGTACTGGCCGCGCGGATTGGTGATGCCGCTGCCGGTGAAGGCGTTGTGCGCACGGAACAGGCCCGTGTCGATCACGCCGACGACGACGCCTTCGCCGCGGTGCTGCCCGACGCCCGGCACCAGGCCGTTCCACACCTGTTCGGCACCGACCCAGCCGGGGCTGTCGTCGGTCTGGATGAAGCGCTGGAATTCGGGACTCACCTGCCGCACGCCCGGCACGTCGGCGACGAGCGCGGCTTCCGCCGGCGTCAGCTTCAGCGCGACGCCGTTGGTGGCGTGCGCGTAGACGTACTGGGGCCGGATGTCGCGCCCGAGGCGCGCGCCGATGTCGGCCAGGCGCGTTTCGCGCAGTTCGGCGAGATAGTCGACGTAGGCGCGCGCGGCGGCGCTGCGCGAGTCGTACTTGGCCTTGCCGGTCGCCACGGGGCTCGTCGCCGCGAGCTTCGGCCGGCGCGAATCGGCGTCGAAGCCGCGGAACGTCGCCGCCGCCGGTTCGTCGAACACGACGATCCACGACGACGGCGCGCTGTCCGTCTTCACGTTCGCCGGGCCGGGCGTCCGCGCCTGCGCGGACGAAAGCGGCAGGCCCAGCGCCATCGCGACGGCCAGCATCAAAGGAGTTGCTCGCATCTTTTCGATCCCCACGAAAAATGTCCGGCGATTCTCGGCCACACGGGCGCGGAGCACAAATCCGCCACCGCGACGCCCGGAACCATGCGCCGGCGCATGCGGTAGCATGCCGCCCGCCATGCACCCCTCGCCCGCCGACGCCCCGTTGCTGCTCGCCCGCGGTCTGGCCTTCTCGCGCAACGACGAACCGGTCTTCGGCCCGCTCGATTTCGAACTGGCGGCGGGCGAAGCGCTGCTGGTCCGCGGCGGCAACGGCGCCGGCAAGACCACGCTGCTGCGCGTGCTCGCGGGCCTGCTGCCGGCCGCGGGCGGCGAAGTGCGGCTTTCGGGCCGCGTCGTCGATCGCGCGCATCTGGCACGGGGCAGCGCGTACGTCGGCCACCTGCCGGGCCACAAGGCCGATCTGGGCGCGGCCGCGAACCTCGCGTTCAGCCGCGCCATCACGGGCGGTGAAGGCGACGCCGTCGCGGCGCTGGCGACCGTCGGCCTCGCCGGGCACGAGGACACGCCGGCGCGCCGGCTGTCGGCCGGCCAGAACAAGCGCCTCGCGCTCGCCCGCCTGCTGCTGCAGGGCGCGCCGCTGTGGCTGCTCGACGAGCCCTACGCGAACCTCGACCTCGACGGCATCGCGCTGGTGGACCGGCTGATCGGCGCGCATCTCGCCGCCGGCGGCGCGGTCCTGCTGACGACGCACGGTGCGTACGCCGCGCCACCGGTGCCCGTTCGCACGCTGGTGCTCGATCGCGCGCGGAGCGTCGCCTGAACGCGCACCCGCCGTCCCTGCTGGCCGCCGCGCGTGCGCAGGCCCGCCGCGATCTGGCGCTGGTGTGGGCGCGCCGCGGCGACGCCGCGCAGCCGCTGCTGTTCGCGGTGATGGTGGTGGCGCTGTTCCCGCTCGCGCTGGGCGCCGATCCGGAGCGGCTGGCGCGCATCGCGCCGGGCGTGCTGTGGGTCGCGGTGCTGCTGTCGAGCCTGCTGACGCTCGACGGGCTGTACCGCGGCGACGTCGAAGACGGCAGCCTCGAGCAGCTGCTGCTCGCCCCGGTGCCGCTGGCGTGGCTGCTGGCGGTGCGCGTGCTCGTGCACTGGGCCACCACCGCGCTGCCGCTGGTGCTGGTGACGCCCCTGCTGGCGCAGCTGCTGTACCTGCCGGCGGACCTGCTGCCGGTCACGCTGGCGTCGCTGGCGCTGGGCACGCCGCTGCTGAGCCTGCTCGGCGCGGTGGTGGCGGCGCTGACGGTCGGAATCCGGCGCTCTGGTGTGAGTCTCGCGCTTCTCGCGCTGCGGCTGGTCCTGCCGGTGCTGGGGGTCGGCGCCGGCAGCGTGGTGGCCGCGGCGCAGGGCCTGCCGTGGGCCGGCGCGCTGCTGATGCTCGGTGCCGGCCTCGCCCTCGCCGTGGTCCTCGCCCCGCTCGCCGCGGCGGCGGCGATCCGCATCGCCCTGACCTGAGCCCGTCGCCGTGAATCCCGTTCTCCTGTGGTTCCACCAGCTCGGCTCGCCGCCGACGTTCGACCGGTTCGCCGCGCGCTGGGCGCCGGTCGCGTTCGCGCTGGCACTGCTGACGATGGCGGCGGGCGTCTACGGCGCGCTGTTCGCGGTGCCGGCCGACTACCAGCAGGGCGACAGCTTCCGGATCCTCTACATCCACGTGCCGAGCGCGTGGATGTCGATGTTCGTGTACTTCCTGATGGCCGTGTACGCGGCGATCGCGCTGGTGTGGCGCATCAAGCTCTGCGAGATCCTGGCGATGGCCTGCGCGCCGATCGGCGCGCTGTTCACCGCGGTCACGCTCGCCACCGGCTCGATCTGGGGCAAGCCGATGTGGGGCACGTGGTGGGACTGGGACCCGCGACTCACGTCGGAACTGGTGCTGCTGTTCCTCTACCTGGGCGTCATCGGCCTGTACGCGGCGATCGAGGACCGACGCGCGGCGGCGCGCGCGGCGGGCTTCCTCGCGATCGTCGGCGTCGTGCTGCTGCCGGTGATCCGCTATTCGGTGGTCTGGTGGAACTCGCTGCACCAGGGCGCGACGATCAGCCTGCTCGGCGAATCGACGATGGACCCGAGCATGCGCTGGCCGCTGTGGACGATGGTGCTGGCGACGAAGTTCTGGTTCGCCGGCTCGCTGCTGCAGCGCGCGCGCGCCGACAACCTGGAACGCGAAGCCGGCAAGGACTGGGCGCGCACGCTGGCCGGAGTGTCGCGATGAATTACATGGAGTACGTCGTCGGCGCGTACGCGGTGTTCGCCGCGTTCCTCGCGTGGGATTTCGTCATGCCGCGGCTGCGGCTGGCGCGCGTGCGCCGGGCCATCGCGCAGCGCGCGGCCCGCGAAGCCACCCGCGCGGCCACCGGGAGCACGCCGTGAATCCCGTCCGTCGCCGTCGCCTGCTGCTGGTGTGCGCGCTGCTCGCCGCCGCCGGCATCGCCGCGACGCTGGTCGCGCTCGCGCTGCGCGAAAACATCACCTATCTGTACACGCCGAGCCAGGTGTATGCCGGCGAAGCGGCCGACGAAGCCGTGTTCCGCCTCGGCGGCATGGTCGCGAAGGACAGCCTGGTACGCGAGCCGGGCACGCTGAAGGTGCGCTTCGGCGTCACCGATGGCGATGCGGTGATGGTGGCGCATTACGACGGCATCCTTCCGGACCTGTTCCGCGAGAACCAGGCGGTGGTGGCCACCGGCCGCCGGGTCGGCGACGAGTTCGTCGCCACCCAGGTGCTCGCGAAGCACGACGAGCAGTACATGCCGAAGGAAGTCGCCGACGCGATGGGCAAGGCGCACGCGAAGCACGACGTCGATACGCCGTCGACAGCTCCCGCCGCCCCGGTGCCGCCGGCCGACGGAGCCGACTGAGTGCTCCCGGAACTCGGCCTGCTGGCGCTCGCGCTGGCGATGGCGCTCGCCGCGGCGCTGTCGGTGCTGCCGCTGCTCGGCGCGCAGCGCGGCCACGCCGGCGCGATCGCCACGGCGCGGCCGCTGGCGTATGCGTTGCTGCTCGCCGTGGTCGCGTCGTACGCGCTGCTGACGTGGGCGTTCGTGCACCACGACTTCTCGGTCGCCTACGTCGCGAAGAATTCCAATTCGCTGCTGCCGCTGCACTATCGCTACACCGCGGTGTGGAGCTCGCACGAGGGGTCGCTGCTGCTGTGGGTGCTGATCCTGTGCGGCTGGATCGCGGCGGTGGCGCGCTTCTCGCGCGCGCTGCCGGCGGCCGTGGTCGCGCGCGTGCTCGCGGTGATGGGGATGATCGCGCTGGGCTTCCTCGCGTTCACGCTGTTCACGTCCAACCCGTTCGAGCGGCTGCTGCCGGGCGCCGGCGAAGGCCGCGACATGAACCCGCTGCTGCAGGACGCCGGGATGATCTTCCACCCGCCGCTGCTGTACATGGGCTACGTCGGCTTCGCGGTGTCGTTCGCGTTCGCGGTGGCGGCGCTGATCGAGGGCCGCATCGACGCGCAGGCGATGCGCTGGGCGCGGCCGTGGACGAACGTCGCATGGGCGTTCCTGACGCTCGGCATCGCGCTCGGCAGCTTCTGGGCGTACTACGAACTCGGCTGGGGCGGCTGGTGGTTCTGGGATCCGGTCGAGAACGCCAG
>CBIHMN010000098.1:0-7295 GCA_966211005.1 uncultured Arenimonas sp. | reverse complement strand
ACCGCACGCCGGAATGAAAGGCTCCGGCCTGGACTCCTCGATGCCCGCCGGCAATCTAGCGCAGCGGGCGCCCGCCGGTCCCGCGTGCACGGCGAGGTATCCGCCTTCACCCTGCCCGGGTGACAATCGGGCGATGTCCGAACGCCTCCTGGTGCATCCCGTCAACCCGCAGGCCCGCCTGGTCGAGAAGGCGGCCGCGGTCCTGCGCGCCGGCGGACTCGCGCTCGTGCCCACCGATGCGGGCTACACGCTGGCCTGGACCCTGAACGCGAAGGACGCGGAAGACCGCGTGCTGCGGCTGCGCGAACTGGACAGCCGTCACCCTTTCACCTTACTCTGTCGCCAATTGAGCGAGGCCGGCCGCCTGGCCCGGCTCGACGATCCAGCCTTCCGGCTGATGCGATCGAAGACCCCGGGACCCTGCACCTTCATCCTTCCGGCCTCCTCGGACCTGCCCAAGCGCATCAGGAACAGCGGCCGCAGCAAGCGTCGCGACATCGGCATTCGCCTGCCCGACCACGTGGTCGCGCGCGCGCTGCTCGACGCGATCGGCGAACCGCTGCTGTCCACCAGCCTGCTGCTGCCGGACGAGCAACACCCGGACAGCCACGAGGCGGAAACCGTGGCCGAACGCTGGCTGCGCCGGGTCGACGTGATGCTGGACGCCGAGGACTGCGAGCCCGGCCCGACCAGCGTGGTGGATTGCACGGGCGATGAGCCCGTGGTCGTACGCCAGGGGTTCCATCCCGTGGTGTTGTGAACGCACCGATGAGCACACGATGAGCCAACCGAACGCGTCCGACGCGGAGCATCCGGGCTTCCCGCCCTCGCCGCAGCAGCAGGAAATGCCGCTGGCGGTGGTCATGGGCCAGCCGGTGCTGCAGATGCCGCAGGACCTGTACATCCCGCCGGACGCGCTGGAAGTGATCCTCGAGGCGTTCGAGGGGCCGCTCGACCTGCTGCTGTACCTGATCCGCCGGCAGAACCTCGACATCCTCGACATCCCGGTCGCCGAGATCACGCGCCAGTACGTCGACTACATCGAGGTGATGCAGGAGCTGCGCTTCGAGCTGGCCGCCGAATACCTGGTGATGGCCGCGATCCTGGCCGAGATCAAGTCGCGGATGCTGCTGCCGCGGCCGCCGAGCGACGAAGGGCTGGAAGCCGACCCGCGCGCCGAGCTGGTGCGCCGGCTGCAGGAATACGAACGCTTCAAGAAGGCCGCGGAAGACATCGATTCGCTGTCGCGGCTGGATCGCGACACCGCGCCGGCCCACGCGCACGTGCCCGAGCGCGCGTCGGTGAAGGTGCCGCCGCCGGTGGAGCTGCGCGAGATGCTGCTCGCGTTGCGCGACGTGCTGCGCCGCGCCGAGCTGTTCACGCACCACGCGATCCGCCGCGAGGCGCTCAGCGTGCGCCAGCGGATGGGCGACGTGCTGGCGCGGCTCGGCGACGGGCAGTTCGCCGCGTTCGAATCGCTGTTCAGCGCCGAGGAAGGCCGGCTCGGCGTCGTCGTCACCTTCCTGTCGATCCTGGAGCTGGCGAAGGAACAGCTGCTGGAAATCGTGCAGGAAGCGCCGCTGGCCCCGATCTACGTGAAGTCGCTGGCCGCGGGCGAACGCGACCGCGACACCGAAATCCCCGTGCCGACGTCGGATGCCGACGCCGCCACGGCCGACTGACACCGGAAACCGCATGGACCCTACTTTGATACGCCAGATCGTCGAGGCCGCGCTGTTCGCCTCGCCGCTTCCGCTGACCCCGGCGCAGCTCGCCGGCCTGTTTCCCGACGACGAACCGGCGCCGAACGGCGCGATCCAGCAGGCGCTCGACGAGCTGCGCGCCGACGAATCGCGCGGCGTCGAGCTGGTCGAGGTCGCGTCCGGCTTCCGCTACCAGGTGAAGGCCGGCGTGCATGCGTGGGTCGCGCGGCTGTGGACCGAGCGGCAGACGAAATACACGCGCGCGACGCTGGAGACGCTGGCGCTGATCGCCTATCGCCAGCCGATCACCCGCGGCGAGATCGAGCAGATCCGCGGCGTGAGCGTCAACGCGAACATGATCAAGATGCTCGAGGAGCGCGAGTGGATCCGCTCCGTCGGCCATCGCGACGTGCCCGGCCGGCCCGAGCTGTTCGGCACCACGAAGACCTTCCTCGACTATTTCGGCCTGAAGTCGCTCGACGAGCTGCCGCCGCTCGCCGAGCTCAAGGACATCCCCGAACTCGAGCCGCAGCTGCCGTTCGACAACGCGCCGGTCGTCGCCAACGCGGCGATGGCGCTGGAAAACGACGCTGATGCGGAAGCGGATGCGGAAGCGGAAGCGGATGACGATGCCGGCGACGAGGCCGGTTTCGCCGTCGACACCGACGAGCACGCCGGTGCGAGCACGGGCGACCACGACCTGCGCGGCGAAACCGCCGACGATCCCGACGAATCCTTCGAAACCCACGACGAGGCCGGCGACACCGCCGCGCCGGAGCAGACCCGATGAGCGACACCCGCAAGAAAGTCCTGTCCCTCGGGGCGAAGAAGTCCGCCGACGGCGCCGCCGCGAAGGTCGAGGAGCGCCTGCACAAGGTGCTGGCGCAGGCCGGCCTCGGTTCGCGCCGCGCGCTCGAGGAGCGCATCGCCCAGGGCCTGGTGAAGATCAACGGCCAGGTCGCCCAGACCGGCCAGTCGGTGAAGGGCGGCGACCGCATCGACCTCGACGGCAAGACGTTCGTCGCCACCGCGCTCACCGAGCCGGCGAGCGTGCTGCTCTACAACAAGCCGGAAGGCGAAGTGACCACGCGCGAGGATCCCGAAGGCCGCCCGACGGTGTTCGAGGCGCTGCCGCGGCTGAAGGGCGCGCGCTGGATCGCGGTCGGCCGGCTCGACATCAACACCACCGGCCTGCTGCTGCTCACGACCGACGGCGAACTCGCCAACGCGCTGATGCACCCGTCGAGCGGCATCTCGCGCGAATACGTCTGCCGCATCCACGGCGAGGTGCCTGACGCGGTGGTCGACCGGCTCGCGCGCGGTGTTGCGCTCGACGACGGCCCGGCGAAGTTCGACGAGATCGAGCGCATCGGCAGTTCCGATTCGCATGCGTGGTTCCGCGTCGAGCTCACCGAGGGGCGCAATCGCGAAGTGCGCCGGCTGTGGGAATCGCAGGGGTTCCAGGTCAGCCGCCTGAAGCGCGTGCGCTACGGCTCGGTGCCGCTGCCGCGGATGCTCAAGCGTGGCCACTGCGAGGAACTGCCGGCCGCCGAGGTCGAGAAGCTGCGCGCGCAGTTCCGGCTGGAAGACAACCCGCCGGTGCTGACGCTGCAGCCGGTGATCGGCCAGCGCAAGTCGCGTCCGACGGAGATCCGCGTCGGCAAGGACCGCAAGCAGGCGTCGTACGTCAACGGCGCGGTCGACGACGAGGCGCGCGAGCTGCGGCGCTTCGACCATGTGCGCGAGGAGCGTCCGCGCGGCCGCGGCCGGCCCGGCGGCGGCGCCGGCAAGCCCCACGGCGCGCGTGCCAAGCGTCCGGGCGGCGGCAAGCCGTACGGCGGCCCGAAAGCCGGCGGTCGCGACGACGCGTTCGGCAATCGCGGCCCCGGCCCGCGCGGTCCGCACGGCCCGAACAAGCCGCGCTCCAGCGGCGCGCCCGGCGGTCCGCGCAAGCCGCGCGGCGACGCGCAGCCGACGCATCACGGCAGCCACGAACACAACCCGGCGGCGTTCCGCAGCTGGTATGTACCCGAAGGCGTCGAGACGGGCTCCAAGGTCGCGCCGCCGCGCGGGCAGCGGCCCGGCAAGCCGCATGGCCGGCCGAACGACCGCGGCCCGCGTCCGCAGGCCCAGCCCTACGGCCACGAGCGCGGTCCGCGCACGCCGGGCGGCAATGCGCCGTACGGCCATCCGGCCGGCGGGCGTCCGCAGGGCGACTCGCCCTACGGGCAGCCGCGCGGTCCGCGCGGCAACGGGCCGCAGGGCGCGCGCGGCAACGGCCCGAACGGCCCGCGCGGGAATCCGCAGGGCCCGCGCGGCCAGCGGCCCCGGTGGGCCGCCGCCGGCCGGCCGTCGCCAGCGGCCCGAAGGGCTGCCGTCCGACGACTGACCGGGACGCCGCCGCATGTCCGACGTCGAAAGCCGCTGTCTCGCGCGGGACTGGTTCTACCCGTTCCGGCTCGCGTCGGGCGCGGTCACGTCGACCTACGTGTCCGACGAGGTCGCGAAGATCCACGACACGCGCGCGGCGATGCTCGACGCGGCGGTGCGCGCGCACTTCCCGGCCGGCGCGGCCGGCCGCACGGCGATCGACCTCGCGTGCCACGAGGGCTGGTTCGCGCAGCAGGTCGCGGCGCTCGGCTTCGACGTGCTCGGCGTCGACGCGCGCACGCAGCACGTGGACGACGCGACGCTCGCGGCCGATGCCTGCGGCGCCACCGGCGTGCGTTTCCGCACCGCCGATGTGCACGCCCTCGACCCGGCCAGCGACGGCCGCTTCGACCTGGTGCTGTGCCTCGGGCTGATCTATCACCTCGAAAACCCGGTCGGCGCGCTGCGCACCGCGCGCGCGCTCACCGCCGCGGGCGGGCTGTGCGTGATCGAGACGCAGATCGCCCCGGGGCTGTCGGGCATGCTCGACTACGGCCACCACACGTTCGTGAAGCCGGTCAACGGCAGTTTCGCGATCGTCGACGAAACCGACGAGACCCACGGCCCCGAAACCTCGACCACCGGCATCTGCCTCGTGCCGTCGCTCGACGCGCTCACGTGGATCCTGCGCAAGGTGGGCTTCGCCTCCGTCGACGTGCTCCCCGTCCCCGCCGACGGCTACGAGCAGCTCCGCTTCGGCAAGCGCGCGATGGTCGCGGCGCGGGCCTGAGCCTGTTCGCGGAAGCTCGCAACGGATCAGAGCCGATCAGAGCTGATTCAAGAAGAAGCCTTCACCTTCTTGCAGGCAATCGCCGGGCTGTCGGGATGCCGCATCTTTCTCGACGCGGATTCCGCGGATCGACGCGGATAAGGCAAAAGCCTTGATCGGAAAATGCTCTATCCGCGTCGATCCGCGTAATCCGCGTCGAGAGCGTCTGGCCCTGACGTACGCTCATTCCGGACGAATCAATCCGCCCTGATCCGCTCTGATCCGTTGTAACCCCTAACGATCGAGCGTGAACGCGTCGGCGTCGAGCTGGGCGGGAAAGCGTTCGCGGTGCTCGCGCAGCGCGGTGGCCGACAACGACACCGTCGCGACCTGCGGCTGGTCGTCGAGTTCGACGATCGGCATGCCCAGGTAATCGGCGACGACGCTGTCGCCGGCGTAGGCGATGCCGTTGCCGTCGGTGCCGGCGCGGTTGACGCCGGCGACGTAGCACAGGTTCTCGATCGCGCGCGCGCGCAGCAGCGTGCGCCATGCGTGCCGGCGCGCGGCCGGCCAGTTCGCCACGAACAGCAGCAGGTCGTAATCGAACGCGCCGGGCGCGTCATGGTCGTGGCGATTGCGGATGAACACCGGGAAGCGCAGGTCGTAGCAGACCAGCGGGCGGATCCGCCACCCCTTCAGTTCCACCGTGATCGGATCGCGGCCGGCGGCGTAGCGCTCGTGTTCCTTCGCCATCCGGAACAGGTGCCGCTTGTCGTAATGACGCACGTCGCCGTCCGGTGTCGCCCACATCAGGCGGTTGAACACGCCCTCGCCTTCGCGCAGCTGCACGCTGCCGGCGACGACCGCGCCGAGCGTGCCGGCCTGTCCGCGGAGCCAGTCGACGGTGGGGCCGGCCATCGTCTCGGCATCCTTCAGCGCGTCGTTGCTGAAGCCGGACGTGAACGTTTCCGGCAGCAGCACCAGATCGGTCGCCCCGGCGAGCGGCGCGATCAGCGTGCCGTAGTACGCGCGGTTGCCGGCCGGGTCGTGCCAGCGGGTGTCGCCCTGCACCAGCGACACGCGCAGGTCGGAAGCGAGCCGGTCGGGCATCGTCAGAGCGCCTGCAGCCGCGCGATGGCCGCGTCGAGGGTGGGCTCGGCCTTGGCGAAACACAGGCGCGCGAGGCGCTGCCCGGCCGGCGGCGCCGCGTAGAACGGCGACAGCGGAATCGCCGCGACGCCCTTCTCCGTCGTCAGCCAGCGGCAGAACGCCGCGTCGTCGAGATCGCTCACTCCGGAATAGTCGACGAGCTGGAAATAGCCGCCCGGCACCGGCAGCGGCCGCAGCCGCGTCGTCAGCAGCTGGTCGCGGAAGCGGTCGCGTTTGGCCTGGTAGAACGCGCCGAGCCCGTCGTAGTGCTCCGGCTCGGCGGCGATCATCTCGGCGAACGCCGCCTGCGCCGGGGTGAACGTGCAGAAGGTGTTGTACTGGTGCACCTTGCGGAACTCGGCCGTCAGTGCCGGCGGCGCGATCGCGTAGCCGACCTTCCAGCCCGTGCAGTGGTAGGTCTTGCCGAAGCTCGAGACGACGACGGCGCGCGCGGCGAGCTCCGGATACCGCAGCACGCTCTCGTGCCGCCGCCCGTCGAACACGATGTGCTCGTAGACCTCGTCCGACAGCAGCACGATGTCCGTGCCGCGCAGGATCGCCGCGAGCTCGGCCATGTCCTCCGCCTCGAGCATCGCGCCGGACGGGTTGTGCGGGCTGTTGACCATCAGCATCCGCGTGCGCGGCGTGATCGCGTCGCGGACGCGCTGCCAGTCGACGGAGAAATCGACCGGATCCAGCGGCACGTGCACGGCGGTCGCGCCGGCGAGGTCGATCGCGGGCTCGTAGCAGTCGTAGCACGGGTCGAGGACGACCACTTCCTCGCCGGCGCGCACGAGCGCCAGCACGGCGTCGAAGATCGCCTCGCTGGCGCCGCTGGTGACGGTGACCTCGGCATCGGCGTCGACGTCGCGGCCGTAGCAGCGCGCCGTCTTCGCGGCGATCGCCTGCCGGAGCGCCGGCAGGCCGCTCATCGGCGCGTACTGGTTCTTGCCGTCGCGCATCGCCCGGTCGAGCGCCGCGACCAGCCGTTCGGGCACCGCGAAATCCGGGAAGCCCTGGCCGAGGTTCACCGCGCCATGCTCGGCGGCGAGCTGCGACATCACGGTGAAGATCGTGGTGCCGACCTTCGGCAGCTTCGACACCGTCGCGATCATCGCCGTGCCCCCGACATCAGTCGCAGCCCTGCGGGAACGTGCTCAGACGCGACACCGTCGCCGACCGCGACCAGGTGCCCGGCACGCCGTCGACGAACGTCGCGTCCGCACCGATCGTCTGGATCGTCGAGACGCCGTACGCGCGCGTCATCTGGCCGACGTCGGTGCGCCCGGGGATGGCGTGCGGAC
>CBIHMN010000097.1:0-7323 GCA_966211005.1 uncultured Arenimonas sp. | reverse complement strand
CAGCTGGGCGTAGATGCGCGCGCCGTCGACCGTGCCGAGATTGCCTTCGTCCCGCAGCGGCGGCCGCGACCGGCGCGCGCCGCGGCGTTCGGCCCGTGTCGTCGGCGCGGCGTCCTCTTCGACGGCGGCCGGATCGGCGGGGCCGGCGGGATCGTCGGCGCGTGCCGACGGTGCAGGCGTCAGGCACAGCGTGAGAGCGAGCAGCAGCAGCCCGGAGGGGCGGGTCGCGGCATTCATGCGGTTTCTCCCGACAGGGCGCGCGCGTGCAGGCGGCCGATCGCGTCGAGCGCCGACGTCACCGCGCCCTCCTGCCACGCCGGCAGGTACGAGGCGTGTTCGCCGGCGAGAACGATGCGGCCGTCGATCGCGCACAGGTTCTCGAAGTGCCGCTCGCGCGCCGCTTCGGACCACAGGCCGAAACACCCCATCACGCCCGGATGCCGGTGCCACGCGACCGACACGCCGTGCTGGAACTCGGCGTCGTACTGCGGGTGGATCTGCCGGCCCTGCGCGACGGCTTCCCGCACGCGTTCGTCGGGCGACATCGACGTGAACAGCGCGGCGTCCTTGCCCCACAGGTAACCGCCGAGCAGCACCCCGGGGCCACGCGCGTGGTAGCCGGTGGCCGGGTAGGCGATCTGGCCGATCGGCAGGTCGGTCCAGCTGATACCGCCGTAGATGTGCTCGTCCTCTTCCCAGAAGCGGCGCCGGAACTGCAGCCCGAGCTTCACCGAGGCGGCGTACGGCACGGCCGCGATCGCATCGGTCATGGGCTGCCCGACATTCATCGGCAGCTGGCCGAGGATCGACAGCGGCAGCGTGCAGACGCACCACGCGGCTTCGGCGACGTGGCGCTCGCCCGGCGCCCCGGTGTCCTCCCAGGTCGCGCGCACGCGCTCGCCGTCCTGGTGGATGTCGAGCACCCTCGCGCCGTAGCGGATCACCCCGTCGAGGCGGCTGGCGAACGCGTCGGCGATGCGGTCCATGCCGCCCACCGGCTGCAGCAGCGTGCCCTGCATCTCGTACAGGTCGCCGAGCGGCAGGTTGCCGGCCAGACCGGACGCGAGCAGTTCCGAGAGGCTGCCGGGTGTCGAGGGTTCCGGTCGGCCCGACAGGCCGCCGCCGGGCGCGCGTGCATAGCCCCGCCGTTCGGAAGACCCGTGGCCGGCGGTGTACCTGCCGTCGCCGTCGAGCGCGCCCCACCACCCGAGCGTGCCGCGCAGCTTCGCGCGATCGTCGGCGCTCACCGCGTCGTCGAGGCTTCCGGCATTCACGGCCTTCGCCAGCAGCTCGGCGACATGGCCATGGAAATCCGCCTTCACCGTGCGCAGCCGCTGCGGCTTGCCGCCGAACGCGTGGCGCGAATGCAGGAACGCGTTGTAGTTCACCTGTACGAACGCCTCCAGCGGCACCCCGAATTCCCGGCAGTACCCGAGGATGCCGTGGTGATGGTGCGGCAGCCGCCACGGGCCCGGGTTGAGGTACAGCCCCGGGTCGAAGCGACAGGTCTGCGTCGCGCCGCCGAGCTCGGTGTACCGGTCGCCGCCGCGCAGCGTCATCACCCGGCCGCCGGCGCGCGCGCCGTATTCGAGCACCTGCACCGCGTAGCCGGCCTTGCGCAGTTCGTAGGCGGCGACCAGCCCGGCGATCCCCGCCCCGAGGACCAGCACCGTGGCGCCGGCCGGCGCGGGGCCGAGCCGGGGCGTGCCGGCGAACGGCGAGGCCTGCGCGAAGCCGAGGCAGGCCATCGCCTGGTACATGGCGGCGCTGCCGACGGTGGTGCCGACGATTCCCAGCAGCTGACGACGGGTCAGCGTGTCCGTCCCGACGGTTTTCATCCTGCTCCCCGGGGAAAGCCGTCGGGGGCATCCCGGCGTCGCTCGCAGCGAGCAACGCGGAATCGGGCCCGGGGCGGCACCCGGTCCCGGAATCGCCCGGCGACGCACGCGGCTTCTGCCGCGGCGCGGGGAGATGAGACGATCCGGGCTGCGCGACGACGGGAGGCGCCATGCTGCTGCGACACCTCGAGGACGCCATCCAGCTGGTCGACAGGCTGATGAGGCAGGGCGAGTACGCCGACGCCATCACGGTGATGGCGCCGTTCGCCGACGATCCGCTGCCGGACCTGCAGAAAACGATCGTCGCGTACAACGTCGCGCAGCTGTACGCGGCGATGGGGCATCCGGTGGAAACGCTCGGCTGGTACGACTGGGGCCTGCCGCTGGAACGCGCGCTGCGCCGCACGCTGCTGGCCGAGGCGAAGGCCGGCTATCTCGTGGCGCTGGGCCGTCGTGACGAGGCCGCGGCGATCCTGCGCGAGCTGCTCGACGGCGACCGGCTCGACGCCGACGGGCGCGCCCGTGTCGAGGCCGCCCTGCGGGAGGCGACGACGCCATGACCGGAGCGAATTCGTCGGCCGCGTTCAACGCGATGCTGCATCTCGTCGCGAAGCTGGAGGGCCGCGGCGATCACGCCGACGCGATCACCGTGATGCTGCCGTGGGCCGAACGCCCGCTCGCGCCGTTCGAGTACGCCGTGCTCGCCTACAACCTGGGGCAGGTGTTCCTGACTTCCGGCCAGCCCGACGCGGCGTTCGAATGGCTGGCGTGGGGCGTCGAGCACGAGCGCGCGGCCGGCAGGACGTTCCTGTCCGAACAGCGCGCCGTCCACCTGTTCGAGGCCGGCCGGCGCGACGACGCCGTCGCCGTCTGGCGCGAACTGCTGGCATGCGGGCTGCTGGAAGAAAAGAACCGGACCGCGATCGAGCACAACCTCCGCGTCGCGAGCGGACAGGCCTGAAAATGCCGCGGCGCGCAAGCGCCGGTCGCCACAGGCGCGCGTCCGCGGTCAGCGCACGGCCAGCAACCCGAACGCGAGGCAACGACGTCTGTCCCGCAGCACGCACGGCCCCGTTATCGATGGCCGTCGCGCAATCAAGGAGAGACGACGCATGCCGTTCCACCGTACCCGCCATCCGGCGGGCCATTCCTTCCCGCTGTTCGCCACGGCCGCGCTGGCCGCGGCGTACGTGCTCGCCGCACCGGCGCCGGCCCTCGCCGAAACCCACGCCACCTGCGCCGGCTTCATCGACGCGCTGCCGGCGACGATCACGCGCCAGGGCGTCTGGTGCCTGCGCAAGGACCTGTCGACGAACATCGCCAGCGGCGTGGCGATCGCGGTCGGCGTCAACAACGTCACGATCGACTGCAACGGCTACAAGGTCGGCGGACTCGCCGCGGGCGCCGGTTCGTACGCGACCGGCGTGCACGCGCACGGCCGCGCGAACATCACGGTGCGCGGCTGCAACCTGCGCGGCTTCAGCCTCGGCATCACGCTCGACGGCACCGGGCACCTGGTGGAAGACAATCGCCTCGTCGGCAGCCTGCAGACGGCGGTGTACGTGTCGGGCAGCGACAACGTCGTCCGCGGCAACTTCATCACCGACACCGGCGGGCTGAGCTGGGGCGCCGACGGTCAGGCGATCCACGCGGCGGCCGACATCATCGACAACCGCATCGACGGCGTGACCGGCGCAGGCGACGGCCGCGCGGCGATCGGCATCGTCGCGACCGGCGTCGGCGCGGTCGTGCGCGGCAACACGGTGCGTGGGCTCGTGCCGGGCGCCGGCGGCAACGGCATCGGCCTGATCGCCACCCCCGCCGGCATCCGCATCGAGGACAACCACCTGATCGGCACCGCGGGTTCGGGCAACGGCCTCGTCGGGCCGGGCGGCGACACCTTCTGCCTGCACAACAGCGTGCGTGGCTTCACCGTTCCGGCGGTGGGCTGCGGCACGTCCACCGGCAACGCGTTCTGAGGACCGATCGATGATCTCCACCCGATTCTTCGCTTCCGCGGCGCTGTTCGCGGCTTTATTTCCCGTCGGCGCCGCGCGCGCCGAGACCATGCAGACCTGCACCGGGTTCATCGACGCGGTGCCGGCGGTGATCACCACGCAGGGCGTGTGGTGCCTGCGCCGCGACCTGTCGTCGAACCAGACCAGCGGGCGCGTCATCGACATCCGCGCCAACAACGTCACGATCGACTGCAACGGATTCAAGCTCGGCGGTCTGGCGGCCGGCGCGTACCGCTACGCCACCGGCATCGGCAGCGAGAACGCGAGCGGCGCGACGGTGCGCAACTGCACGGTCCGTGGCTACCAGACGGGCATCGGCATCACCGGCGCCGGCACCGTGATCGAGGACAACCTGGTCGACCAGAGTGGCGCATGGGGCGTCTACGCGTGGGGCGACGGCGTGCTGGTGCGGCGCAACCGCATCTTCGCCACCGGCGGCACGGTGAACTTCGCGCGCGGCATCGTCGCGACCGGTGACGTGGTCGACAACATCGTGTCCGGCGTCAGCGCGACGGGGAAGGCCGACGCCGACGCGACCGGCATCTTCATCAACAACGTGCAGGCGAGGGTGCTGCGCAACCGCGTGTCGGGGATCGTGTCGCCCGATCCGGCGAAATCGTTCGGCATCAACGTCTACTGGGGCCATTCGCGCATCGAGGGCAACCATGTCTACAACGCGGTGCCGGGTGGCGTCGGCATCTCCGGCGTGTGGACCAACCCGTGCCTGCACAACACGGTCGGCGGCTACGCGACCCCGGTGCGCGGCTGCCTCGACATGGCGACGCAGGGGTCGTGAAGCGGCGGGCGCGGCTCAGCGCAGGATGTCGAGACCGAGCGGCTTCGCGCGCGCCAGGTCGAGGCCTTCGCGAAGGCTGCGCCCGATCCGTTCCGCGTGCTCGACCATCACCGCGGCCGCGTCGGCGTCGAGCAGCTCGGCCGCGGTGAGCCGCCACAGCGCGAGCCACCGTTCGAAGTGCGCGGCGTCGATTCCGGCGACGCCGCGGTGCACGGCCATCGGATTGCCGCGGTACGACCGCGCGCCGAGCGCCACCGAGGCCCAGAAAGCGACGATCTTCGCTTCGTGGGCCGGCCAGTCGTGCACCGCACGCGCGAACACCGGCCCGATCTCTTCGTCGGCGCGGACGCGCGCGTAGAAACGCGTCACCAGGCGGGCGATGCCCGGCTCGTCCAGCGAGGGCGGCGGCGCCGGTCGCGAAGGCGCGACGGGACGAAGGGACGGCGATTCGTTCATCTCGCCGCGCATTCTAGGGGCTCGGCGCTGAACCCGCGGCTGTCCGAGCCGCCGCGGCCGCGACGTTGTCGGATCGAACCCCTCGGCACGAGGCTTCGCATGAACGCCAGGCAGGTCACGACCTCCGCGCCGTTCCCGTCCACCGGCGCCGCCGGACCGGATGCGCGCGGACGCCGCGTCGCCGGCATCGCGCTGATCGTCCTGCTGGTCGCGCTGGCGGTGCTGCGCTCGCAGGCCGGCACCCGGCTCGACGGCTGGACCGTCGACGAGCCGTGGCATGTGGTCGCCGGCGAGTCGTACCAGCGCACCGGCGATTTCCGCCTGAACCCGGAACATCCGCCGCTGGTGAAGCTCGCCGTCGCCGTGGCGGTGCCGGACGATTTCGCGTTGCGGCCGCCCGCGGTGCTGACCGAGAAATCGCAGGAACGCGAACTCGTCGAGGAGACGATGTTCTTCGACAACCGCGAGCGCGGCGACGCCACGCAGGCCGCCGCGCGACGCGGCATGTGGGCCTTCCACGCCCTGCTGCTGCTCGCGCTCGGCGCGGGTCTGTGGCGCGCGTCCGGCCTGCCGTGGGCTGCCGGCACGCTGGCGTTCCTCGCGCTGGAGCCGAGCATCGGCGCGCACCTGCCGGTGGTGATGACGGACCTGCCACTGGCGCTGACGTTCGGCGTGTCGGCGGTCGCGGCCGGCGTGCTGTGCGCGACGTGGCGCTGGCCGGCGATGCTCGCGACCGGTTTCGCCTTCGGTCTGATGCTCGGCGCGAAGCACTCGGCGCTCGCGGGTGCCGGCGGACTCGCGCTGGTGCTCGCCGCCGGCGCACTGGCCGGCGTGCGCCGCGGTGGCGCGCGCGAACTCGGTCGTCGCGCGCTGCTGCTCGTGCTCGCGGCGGCGCTGTCCATCGTGGTGCTGTGGTCGCAGTACGGGTTCCGCTTCCACGCCGGCCCCGACGGCAGCGACGCGTTCAACCGCACGATGAGCGACAAGATCGCCGACCTGAACCTGCCGGCGTGGCGCGCCGGCATCGCGTTCGCGGACGAACATCGGCTGCTGCCGCGTGCGTACCTGTGGGGGCTGGCCGACACCGTGCGCGCCGGCGTCGAGGGCCGCGGCCAGGCGGCGCACTGGGTCTGGGGGGTACTGCACAAGGGCGAGGCGCCCTGGTACACGTGGCCGAGCGTCGTCGTGGTGAAGATGCCACTGGCGCTGCTCGCGCTGGCGCTGCTCGGGCTCGTTCTCGGGCCGCTCGCGGCGGTGACGCCCGCGGCCCGCTGGACGCTGGCCGCGGTCGGGGTCGGCGCCGCCGCGCATCTGCTAGCGCTGATGGGCTCGCAGGGGACCTATGGCGGCGTGCGCCACGCGCTGCCGATCGTCGTCGCACTGGCGGTCTTCGCGGGAGGCGCCATCGCGTTCGCGTGGCGGCGACGGTCACGGATCACGGGCGCGGCGGTGGCGGCGCTGCTGGTCGCGACCGGCGCGACGACGTTCGCCGAACCGCGGCTGTGGGAGTACCACAACGAACTGGTCGGCGGCACCCGCGACGCGCACTGGTACTTCCGCAACGAGGGGCTGGATCTCGGCCAGCGCTTCCGCGAGATGCGCGCGTTCCACGACGAATTCATCGTGCCGGGCGGCGAACCGATGTTCGCGAACTACTGGTTCGGCGAGAAGCAGGCGATCGCGCAGAAGATGGCGTATCGCCGGCGGATCCTCGGGATGGAGGACACCAACGCCGCCGGCGTCTACGAGGGCTGGTTCTTCGACAACGCATACGCCGAGATTCCGCAGCCGGACTGGAACTGGGACCCGGAAACGGCGTTTCGCGAAACCCGCGTGGTGGCGCGCCTGGGCCATGTCGTCGTGCGGCACGGCCGGATGGTGGATCCGCAGGGCCGTGCCGACAGCATGTACGGTGCGGTCATCGAGTACCGCTATCGCAAGGACGGCGACGACGACCGCCTCGTCGCGGCGCGGCTGCAGGAGGTGGTGGACGTGTTCCCGATGCATGCGGGTGCCGGCATCGAACTCGGCAACGCGTGGCTGCGCCTCGGCGACACCGCGAAGGCGCGCGCGGCCTACGCGGGTCTGCTGGAACAGCAGCAGGTGCCGCTGGAAGCGCTGATCCGCGGCCAGGTGGAACGCCAGGTGGCGCTGATCGACGCCGGCACGCCGGCCTCGGCCATCGCCGGGCTGCGCAACCCGTGGATGGAATGAG
>CBIHMN010000096.1:0-7400 GCA_966211005.1 uncultured Arenimonas sp. | reverse complement strand
TCAGGTACTAGCGGGTAAAACCGTGGAGGTTCGAGTCCTCTCCCGGGCACCAGATTCGCGGGATCCGTCCCGCACGCGCCCCGCCTCCGTGCGGGGCGTTTCGTTCCACCGCCGATTGTCCCCCCGCAGCCGGCCCGGCATTTCCTGCTGAGGCGCGCCACGGGTATCGGATGTCGAGCACCGCCAGCCCCCACGAACACCGGCCCGTTCCGTCGCCCGTGCGGCGCCAGCGCTGGCTGCTGCTGTTCAACTGCCAGGCGGCGGGCCTCGCCGACGGCCTCGCGCTGCTCAGCGACGACGTCGAACTGGAAGCGCACGACACGCTGACGCCCACCGCGGTGGTCGAGTCGCTCGCCGCGCGGGTCGAGGACTACGACCGGGTGATCGTGGCCCCCGGCATCGAGCGCGTGTTCGGCATCGACCTCGGCGAGCGCGCATCGGTGTGGCGGATCCCGTCGATCACGTTCCATGCGTTCCATCCCGATTTCGGCATCCTGGCGCAGGACGGGCCACTGGCCACCGGCCCGCTCGGGCTCTATCACTCGGCGATCGTGCATGCGGCTTACCGCGCCGGCTTCGACGTGGACGGCACCGTCGGCCTGTTCGGCGCCGACACCTTCCGTGCCCTCGGCTATTTCGACCGGTGGAATCGCGAACGCGACGGGCTGCTGAAGCGGTTCGGCGCCTGCGGCCTCGACCTCGCCGGGCCGTTCCTGCGCTGGACGCGCCAGGCGCCGTTCCTGTACGCGCCGAACCGGCCGAAAGTCGCCTGCCTCAAGGATGTCGCCCGGGCACTGCTGCAGCGCGCCGGGCTGCCGACGCGCGAGACCGGCCTGCTGCCGGCCGACGGGTTCGCGGACGGGCCGGTCTGCCCCGTCTATCCGGAGCTTGCCGCCGCGCTCGGCGTGCGCGGCTCGTACTGGTTCAAACGCGAGCATCGCAGCGAGCTGATCGGCCTGCGCCGTTTCGTCGAGGAATGCTTCGAGGTCTACTCCGGCGGCGGCGACCTGACCCCGCGCGCCGCGAATTTCAAGCCGCAGTTCGATGCGGCGCTGGCCTGGGCGAGGACACGCCGATGACCCACCCGTACCGTTCCCTGCCGGCCGCCCAGTCATGGCGCGACGCGGTCGCCGCGATGGAGCCGTTCCGCGTCGACCCGGTCGTGGCGCCCCGGTTCCGCATCGGGCCGGGCGACCCGGTCGCGACGGCGGGCAGCTGCTTCGCGCAGCATCTTTCGCGGCACCTGGCCCGGACCGGCTTCCTGCCGCTCGTCACGGAGGAGGGCGCGCACCTCGACCCGGCGACCCGCCGCGCCCAGCAGTACGGCATGTTCCCGGCGCGCTTCGGCAATATCTACACCGTCCGCCAGCTGCTGCAGCTGTTCGAGGAATGTTTCGACGGACGCCGGCCCGCCGAGGTGGCCTGGGCCCGGGAGGACGGGCGCTGGGTCGACGCGCTCCGTCCGCGCGTGCTGCCGGAGGGCCATGCCGACGAAGCCTCGGTGCTCGCCGACCGCGTGCCGCATCTCGAAGCGGTACGCCGGATGTTCACCGGCTGCGCCGTGTTCGTGTTCACGCTCGGGCTGACCGAGGCGTGGCGTTCGCGGATCGACGGTACCGTGTTCCCGCTGGCGCCCGGGGTCGCGGGTGGCGAGTTCGACCCCGCCCGGCACGAGTTCGTCAACTTCGACGCCGCCGAAGTGTCGGCCGACCTCGAACGCTTCCTGGTCCGGCTGCGCGCGGTGAACCCGAGGGTCAACGTGCTGCTGACGGTGTCGCCGGTGCCGTTGGCGGCCACGTGCGAGCCGCGCCATGTGCTGGTCGCGAGCACCTACAGCAAGGCCGTGCTGCGCGTGGCCGCGGACGGTGCGTGGCGACGGCATGACTGGGTCGACTACTTCCCGTCCTTCGAGATCGTCACCGGCTCGCACACCGGCGGCGGCTATTTCGGGATCGACGGGCGGCAGGTGGAACCGCTCGCGGTGGAACACGTGATGCGGGTGTTCGCCGCGTACCAGTCCGGTGCGTCCTCGCCTTCGGCGGCGCCGGCCGTCGGCGACGGCGACGGCGGGGCCGCCTGGGCCGACCTGGTCTGCGACGAAGACGCGATCGACGCGGCCCGTCGGGCCTAGACTGTCGCCACCTCGGGGAGGAGGCGTTCGATGAGCCAGTCGGTTTCGCGGGTCCTGTGGGCGGCGCTGGCGCTGCTCGGCGCGTTCGCGCTCGGCACGGTGGCGCTGCGGCGCGGCGAGCCCATCAG
Organism: uncultured Arenimonas sp.; assembly: GCA_966211005.1. GTDB lineage: Bacteria > Pseudomonadota > Gammaproteobacteria > Xanthomonadales > Xanthomonadaceae > Arenimonas. The sequence goes on along the minus strand of CBIHMN010000096.1, from coordinate 5,141 downwards.
CGCCCTGTGGATCGTCGCCGCGGCGGTCTGCACCTACCTCGTGGCATTCCGCTTCTACGGCCGCTTCATCGCCGATCGCGTGCTGCGCATCGATCCGTCCCGGCCGACGCCGGCGGTGACGCGCAACGACGGGCTCGATTTCGTCCCGACCCATCGCCACGTGCTGTTCGGCCACCACTTCGCGGCGATCGCCGGCGCCGGCCCGCTGATCGGCCCGGTGCTCGCGGCGCAGATGGGCTACCTGCCCGGCACGCTGTGGCTGATCGCCGGCGTCGTGTTCGCCGGCGCGGTGCAGGACTTCGTGATCCTGTTCTTCTCGACGCGGCGCGACGGCCGTTCGCTCGGCGAAATGGTGCGCACCGAAATGGGTCCGGTCGCGGGCAACCTGGCGATCTTCGGCACCTTCGCGATCATGGTGATCCTGCTCGCGGTACTGGCGCTGATCGTCGTCAAGGCGCTGGCGATGAGTCCGTGGGGCATGTTCACGGTGATCGCGACGATTCCGATCGCGCTGGCGATGGGCGTGATCATGCGTTTCGTGCGGCCCGGCCGCATCCTCGAGGTGTCGCTGCTCGGGCTCGGACTGCTGCTGGCGTCGATCTGGCTCGGCGGCCACGTCGCCGCCGATCCGGTCTGGGCTCCGCGCTTCACGTTCGACGGCGAGCAGATCACGTGGATGCTGGTCGGCTACGGCTTCGTCGCGGCGGTGCTGCCCGTCTGGCTGCTGCTGGCGCCGCGCGACTACCTGTCGACGTTCCTGAAGGTCGGCACCGTCGTCGCGCTGGCGGTCGGCATCTTCGTCCTGAACCCCGAGCTGAAGATGCCGGCGCTGACGCAGTTCACGAACGGCGACGGGCCGGTGTGGAAAGGGCCGCTGTTCCCGTTCCTGTTCATCACCCTGGCCTGTGGCGCGGTCAGCGGCTTCCACGCCCTGATCGCGTCGGGGACGACGCCCAAGCTGCTGGCGACGGAAGCCGACGCGCGCTACATCGGCTACGGCGGCATGCTGATGGAATCGTTCGTCGCGATCATGGCGATGGTCGCCGCGGCGATCATCGAGCCGGGCATCTATTTCGCGATGAACGCGCCGGCGGCGATCGTCGGGGCCGATGCCGCGTCGGCCGCCGCCACCATCTCGTCGTGGGGCTTCTTCGTGACGCCGGAGATGATCGCCGCCACGGCCACCGACGTCGGCGAATCGACGATCCTCGGCCGGGCGGGCGGCGCGCCGACGCTGGCGGTCGGCATCGCCACGATCTTCCACCAGCTGCTGCCGGGCACCGGCACGATGGCCTACTGGTATCACTTCGCCATCCTGTTCGAGGCGCTGTTCATCCTCACGGCGATCGACGCCGGCACGCGCGTCGGGCGCTTCATGCTGCAGGACCTGCTGGGCCAGTTCGTGCCGTCGCTGCGCCGCACGGAATCGTGGACCGCGAACGTGCTCGCGACCGCGGTCTGCGTCGGCCTGTGGGGCTATCTGCTGCTGCAGGGCGTGCGCGACCCGCTCGGCGGCATCAACACGCTGTGGCCCCTGTTCGGCATCAGCAACCAGATGCTCGCCGGCATCGCGCTGATGCTGGCGACGGTGCTGCTGTTCAAGATGAAGCGCGACCGCGTCGCGTGGGTCACGGCGGTGCCGGCGGCGTGGCTGCTGGTGTGCACGACGGTCGCCGCGCTGTACAAGATCCTCGACCCGGACCCGGCGATCGGTTTCCTCGCGCAGGCGGACCGCTACGCGGCGGCGGCGATCGGCGGCGAGGTGCTGGCGCCGGCGAAGGACATCGCGCAGATGCACCTCGTCGTCTTCAACAGCTGGCTCAATGCCGGGCTGTCGGCGCTGTTCCTCGGCGTGATGCTCGGCATCCTCGCCTGCTCGCTGCGGGCGATCGCGAGGGCGCGGCGCGACGCCGGCCGCAGCGACCGCGAGGCGCCGGCCGGCGTGATCGGGGCGGTGCCGTGAGCGGCGACGGCGACGGCGACGGCGAGCGCGGCCATCCGCTCGCGCTCGCGGCGATCGCGTGGCAGCGCGTCGCGCAGACGGCGCGGCTGATGGTCGGCGTACCCGACTACGACGCGTACGTGGCCCACCTGCGCGCGGCGCACCCCGACGTGCGGCCGCTGGACCGCGACGACTTCGTCCGCGGCGCCCAGGAGCGGCGCTACGGCCGCGGCCGCTCCCGCTGCTGCTGAAGGAGGACACCGTCGTGATCGACAGACCGAAGCTTTCCACGATCCGCCAGATCGCGATCACCGTCGCCGATGTCGACATCGCACTCGGCTTCTACCGCGATGTGCTCGGTCTCGGCTTCCTGTTCCGCGCCGGGCCGACGCTGGCGTTCCTCGACGCGGGCGGGATCCGGCTGATGCTCTCGACGCCGCAGGGGGCCGGAACGATCGGTTCGAACTCGACGCTGTACTTCCTCGTCGAGGACATCGAGGCGACGCACGCCGCGCTGCTGGCAGGCGGCGCGACGGCGGAGCGCGCGCCGCAGCTCGCCGCGGCGATGCCGGACCACGACCTCTGGATCGGCTTCCTGCGCGACCCGGACGGCAACCTGGTCGGGCTGCTCGAAGAACGGCGCTGACATTCCCCCACCCCGAGGCCTTCGATGCGACTGGATGACCTGCACCATGCCGTCAGCGCCCATGCCGGCGAATTCACCTGCGAAAGGATCGGCCGCGAGCGGACCACGCGCGTCGTCCGGTTCGCGCACGCCGTCACCCCGCCGTCGGGCACCGGTGGCGTTCCCGACGTCGGCCGGCTGCGCGATGTCTACGACACCTTCGGTGAAGTCGTGTTCTATCTCGAACCGGACAGCGGTGACGCCGCGCGCCGGCTGGCGCCGCCGTCGGAATGGCCGGTGCTGCGCGCGGCGTTCGAGGAGTGGCTGGACATGCTCGACGAAGAGGAGGCCGACGGACTCGGCTGGCTGGACGACGCCGTGGTGATCGGCGAGACGCCGCAGTCGGGCAACTACGTGCTGCTCGCGACCACCGGCGACGCGGCGGGCCATGTCGTCGAATTCGACCACGACGGATTCGAGTTCCGCGACTGCGCGCCGGACGCGGTGACGTACGTCGAGGCGATGCTGCGACCGGACGACGCGCGCCTCACCGACTTCGCGTCGCATATGCGTTTCACCGCCGGGTACGGCCTCGTGCAGTGGTGGATCCGCGAGATGCGCGACAATCGCGGGCATGTCGCCCGGACGCGCGCCTGAGGCACCGGCATGACCACACCCCTCGCCCGCCGGGCGCTGCTCGTGGCCGGCACCGCCACCGCGGCCGGCGCCTTGCTGCACCTCGCGATCCCGCTCGGCGGCCCGGCGTGGTACGCGGCCTTCGGCGCCCCGCCCGGGCTGGTCGAACTGGCACGCATCGGCCACCCGCGCGCGGCGATCACCTGTGTGGTCATCGCCGCAGGCCTGGCGACGCTCGCGGCCTATGCGTTCTCCGGCGCCGGCATCGTCCGGCGGCTGCCGCTGCTGCGGCCCGCCCTGGCGACGATCGCCGGGCTTCTGATCGCCCGCGGCGCCGGATTCCTTCCGCTGGCGCTCTGGCGGCCCGATCTGCTCGCACGGATCTGCGACTGCCGCGGCGTCGACGCATTCCTGCTCGTGACTTCCGCGCTGTGCCTGGCGATGGGAACGGCGTATGCGCTGGGCGCGCGTGGGCTGCGCGAGACGGCGTGACCGCTACGCGGAGATCTCGTCGCGCACCGCATCGCCGCAGGCGACGCGCCCGCGCTCCACGGTCGACGCGTAGACACCGAGGCAGCCGTCGCGCTCCGCGGCGACGAGCCGCAGGATCGCCGGATCACGTTCGAGCGTGTCGGGATCGGTGGTGATCACGACGCAGCGGCCGTCGCGCCTGTCGACACGCAGGCGCACGCCGCCGATGCGCAGCGTGCGGCCGAGCCATTCGTCTTCCTGAAACGGCCGAGCTTCCGCCGCGCGGATGACGAGGTTCATGCGGAAGCGGCGGGCATCCATCACGCGGCCGATGCGCGCCCCCAGCCAGTCGATCGTCTGCGTCGTGATCAGCGAGAGCGGGAACGAATCGAACGTGCCGCGATCGAGTTTCAGCAGGCGCGCGCCGTCGGGCCACATCGCCTCGGCGAGCGCCGGATCGGCGACGTCGAAGTCGCCGCCGTCGGGCGTGCGCACGCGCGTCGGCGACGTGTCGGGACGGTCGGGCTCCACGAAATACGGCTGGTGGCGCGCCATCGCCGCGTGCTGGCGGATCGACAACCACGGAAAGCCGACACGCGACGTGCCGTCACGCACGAACGCCCAGCGCCGGTCGCCGGCGAGGCCGTGCCAGCCGACGTCGACCGCCTCCAGCGGCTCCCCGGCCATCGACTTGACCGGGAAGCGCCACAGCGCGGCGACGTGGCCGACGGTTCGCGATGCGGTGTCGTGGTCCATCGCGAGGCCCCTCCGACGCGGCCTGCCGGAAATCGGGCAGCATACGAGAGGCGGAGGGTTCGAAGTGCCGGTGCGTTTCCATCAGGCCGGCATGACCCACGGCTGGGCCGCACGCCGCGCGGCGACAGCGGGCCCGGCCTCGCGCCGACCGGATCGTCCGGCGCCCGAAGCCGAACGAAACCGACCCCCGCCCTCAGGCGAACGGGTCGCGCAGCACCATCGTCGATTCGCGGCCCGGGCCGGTCGAGACGATCGCCAGCTCGCAGCCCGCCAGTTCTTCCAGCGCGCGCAGATAGGCACGCGCGGCCGGCGGCAGCCGGTCCCACTCGGTGATGCCGGCGGTGCTCTCCTGCCAGCCCGGGAACTCGAGGTACACCGGCGTGCATTCTTCCCAGCCGGCGGCGTCGAGCGGCGCGTACTCGGTGCGCTTGCCGCGGTATTCGTAGGCGACGCAGATGTTGAGCTTCTCCATGCCGTCGAGGATGTCGAGCTTGGTGATGCACAGCCCGTTGATGCCGTTGATCGCGACCGCGCGCTTGAGCGCGACGATGTCGATCCAGCCGCAGCGACGCGGGCGCCCGGTGGTCGCGCCGAACTCCGCGCCGCGCTGGCGGATGCCCTCGCCGATCGCATCGTGCAGCTCGGTCGGGAACGGCCCGCCGCCGACGCGCGTCGCGTAGGCCTTGGCGATGCCGAGCACGTAGTCGATCG
>CBIHMN010000095.1:0-7441 GCA_966211005.1 uncultured Arenimonas sp. | reverse complement strand
GTCGCGACCGGCTGCACGCGCGGATGCGACGCCGCGCGCTGCGCGACGCGCTCGCCGGCGCCGGCGGCCTTCCCGTCGATCCGGTCGAGGCGCCTTCGGCGTGATCCCGGCCGGCGTACGGAGGCTGGCGTGGCTGGTGCTGGCGTACGTGTCGCTCGCGCTGGGGGTGATCGGCATCTTCGTGCCCGGCCTGCCGACGACGCCGTTCGTGCTGCTGTCGGCCTATGCGGCCGCGCGCGGGTCGCGGCGCCTGCACGCATGGCTGCTGGCGCATCGCCAGTTCGGGCCGATGATCCGCGACTGGCAGGCGACCGGCGCGGTCTCGCGCCGGGCCAAGCGCGCGGCGACGGCGATGATGGCGCTGAGCGCGGCGGTGATGTTCGCGACGGCGCCGAAGCTGTGGATGGCGGCGACGGGCACCGCGATCATGGGCGTGGTGGCGATCTGGCTCTGGCGGAGGCCCGAACCCGCGCCGCGCGCCTAAAGGATCCGGCGGGCGCCGGCGTAGACGCGGCTCCAGTACGGGCTGTCGATGCGATCGAGGCGCACCGTGCCGCCGGTGCTCGGGGCGTGCACGAAGCGGCCCTCGCCGACATAGATGCCGACGTGGAACACGCGGCCGCCGTCGGCGAACACGACGATGTCGCCCGACGCGAGGCGGTCGCGTGGCGGCGTCGTGCTGTCCACCTTCGCGATCTCGCGCGTCGTGCGCGGCAGGTACAACCGCGCCGCGTCGAGATACACGAAGCCGACCAGGCCGCTGCAGTCGAACCCGCCGGCCGGCGTGTTGCCGCCGTAGCGGTACGGCGTGCCGACCAGGCCGAGCGCGCGCATCAGCACGTCGTTGGCCCGCACCGGATCGTCCGGGGCCACGTCGACGATGCGGATCGGCGGCGCTGCCGGGCGCGCCGCGGTCGTGCGCCGGTCGGGCGTCGAGCCGCAGCCGGCGAGCGCGATCAGCAGCGCGGCGAGAAACGCGAGGGTCGGAAGGCGTGCAGCCCGGGAAACTGGCGCCGGGCGGAGGGGGCCGGGATAATGCGCGTCCGCTGTCACGGGCCGAGTCTGCCCGATCCCGCCGGTCGCGTCACCGGCCCAACCGGAATTCCCATGAAGATCGAGAACAATCGCGTCGTCCGTTTCCACTACGCCGTGTCGGAGCCGGGCCAGCCGGTGATCGAGACGTCCCGCGACGGCGAACCGCTCGCGATCCTCTACGGCCGCGGCGGCATCATCCCGGGACTCGAGTCGGCGATGGCCGACCGCGCGGCCGGCGACCGCTTCGAGACCACGGTGGCGCCCGAGGACGCCTACGGCGAGCGCCGCGACGACTTCGTGCAGCGCGTGCCGAAGAAGCACGTGCGCGAGAAGTCGCTGCGGCCGGGCCAGCAGATCATCCTGCAGACGTCGTACGGGCCGCGGCCGGTCACCGTCGTCAAGGTCGGCGCGACGGTCGTGGACGTCGACCTGAACCATCCGATGGCCGGCAAGACGCTCACGTTCGACATCGAGATCGTCGACGTGCGCGAAGCGCAGCCGGTCGAGATCGAGCACGGCCACGTGCACGGCGCGGGCGGCGTCGACCACTGACCGCGCGGATCCATCTGCTCGACATCGTCCGCGGCTTCGCGCTGCCGGGCATCGCGCTGATGAACATCGAGTGGTTCACGCGCTGGCCGGGCGAGGTCGGCGCGGCGCTGCCCGCCGGCGTGCCGGTCGCCGACCACGTCGCCGGCTGGCTGATCCTGGTGTTGGTGCAGGGCAAGTTCTGGCTGATGTTCTCGCTGCTGTTCGGCGCCGGTTTCGCGGTGATGCAGCGTCGCGCGGAAGCCGCCGGCCTGCCGTTCGTCCTGCCTTACCTGCGCCGCGCCGCGCTGCTGCTGGTGTTCGGCGTCGCGCACGCCGTGCTGCTGTGGGTCGGCGACATCCTGCACACGTACGCGATCGCGGCGCTGGGACTGCTGCTGTTCGCGCGCGTCGGTCCGATCGGGCGGGGCGTGGCCGGCGGCATGATGTTCGGCGCCGTCACGCTCGGCATCGCGGCGAGCGCGTCGATGTATCTCGCCAACCCCGACCTGGGCGCCGGCCCCGCGACGGTGGACGCGGTGCGCGCCGCGCAGGGTGTCGAGGCGTCGGCGATCTACGCGCACGGCGACTTCGCGGCGGTCACCGCGCAGCGCGCCCGCGACTTCGTCGCGCAGCTCGACGCCGACCTGTTCCTCGTGCCGATCGCGCTGTCGATCTTCCTGATGGGCAGCGCGCTGCTCGACGGCGGGCCGCTCTCGCGTCCGGAAGCGCATCGCGGCTTCCACCGCGTCATGGCGTACGGCGCGCTGCCGGTCGGTGTCGCGCTGGAAGCGTGGGCGGCGACGCTCTCCACCGGCGTCGGCGCCGAGCCGACCGATGCGGAGATGCTCGCGCAGGCGCTGGCGTGGACCGGCGCGCCCCTGATGACGCTCGGTTACATCGGCGTGCTCGCGCTCGCCTCGTTGCGGCCGCGCCTCGGCCCGTGGCTGCGCGACTGGATCGCACCGTCGGGGCGGATGGCGCTGACCAATTACCTGATGGCCTCGCTGGTGCTGAGCACGCTGTTCTACGGCTACGGACTCGGCCTGTACGGGCAGGTGTCGCGCGTCGCCCAGGTCGGCCTCGTGCTCGCGCTGCTCGTGGTGCAGGTACTGGCCTCGCGCTGGTGGCTCGCGCGCCACCGCTACGGACCGCTGGAATGGCTGTGGCGGGCGTTCACGTGGTGGCGCGTGCCGGCGCCGGCCGCCGTGCGCCCGTAGAATCGCCGCATGGACCGGGATGCGGACGTATTGATCCTCGGCGCCGGCGTCGTCGGCCTGGCGTGCGCGCATTACCTGCTGGCCGAAGGCCGTTCGGTGCGCGTCCTCGACCAGGGCCGCGTCGGCGGCGGCGCCTCGCACGGCAACTGCGGCACGCTGACGCCCAGCCACGCGGCGCCGCTCGCGGGGCCCGGTACCGTCTGGCAGGTGCTGCGCTGGATGCGCGACCCGGCGTCGCCGCTGTACGTGAAGCCGCGCTGGGATCCGGCGCTGGCCAGGTGGCTGCTGAAAGCCGCGGGCCGCTGCAACCTGCGCGACTGGCAGGCGTCGGGTCTCGCGAAAGGCCGGCTGCTCAAGCTGTCTCGCGTGCTGATCGAGGACCTCGTGTTCGGCAACGACCTCGACTGCGGCTTCGCCGCCGACGGATTCCACTACGTGTTCCGCGACCCGCGCGCGCTCGAAAGGCAGCAGCGCGACCTGCCGCTGCTCGCGGACCTGGGCATCGCCGCGCACGTGCTCGACGGCGCGGCACTGGCCGCCGACGAGCCGGCACTGAAGCCCGGGATGGCCGGAGCGCTGCATTTCCCCGGTGACGCGCAGCTGCGTCCCGACCGCTATGCCGCCGAACTCGCGCGCGTCGTGCGCGAGGCCGGCGGCGTGATCGAAGAAGGCGTCTGCGTCACCGGTTTCGAACGCGGCCGCAACGGCATCGAAACGGTGCAGACGAGCGAGGGGCGTCGCGGCGCCGGACGCGTCGTGCTGGCGATGGGGGCGTGGACACCGGAATTCGCGCACATGCTGCGCCTGCCGCTGCCGATCCAGCCCGGGAAGGGCTATTCGATCACCTACGACCGGCCGGCGATCGTGCCGCGGCGGCCGCTGGTGCTGAAGGAGCGATCGGTGTGCGTCACCGCGTGGGACGACGCGTATCGGCTGGGCAGCACGATGGAATTCAGCGGTTACGACCACCGGCTCAACCGCGTGCGGCTCGACGCGCTGGAGCGCGGCGCCGCCGAATACCTGCACGAACCGGTGGGCCCGGTGCGGCGCGAGGAATGGTGCGGCTGGCGTCCCATGACGTGGGACGACCTGCCGCTGATCGGCCGCGCGCCCGGCTACAACAATCTGTGGCTCGCGGCCGGGCACGGGATGATGGGGGTCGGCATGAGCGCCGGGACCGGACGGCTGATCGCCGACATGATGCAGGGACGCGCGCCACCGATCGACCCCGCGCCGTATTCTCCGGCCCGGTTCGCGACCTAGGAGACGCATGGACATCTTCGAGTTGCATCGCGGCGATGCGCCGCTGCTGGTGAGCCTGCCGCACGACGGCACGCACGTTCCCGCGGCGATCGCGGCGCGACTGACGCCGGAGGCGCGCGCGGTCCCCGACACCGACTGGTTCGTGAGCCGGCTGTACGCGTTCGCGCGCGACCTCGGCGCGTCGGTGCTGGTGCCGTCGCATTCGCGCTACGTGGTCGACCTGAACCGGCCGCCGGACGACACCTCGCTCTATCCGGGGCAGAACACGACCGGCCTGTGCCCGGCGACACGCTTCGATGGCGGGCCCGTCTACGCCGACGGCGCCGCGCCGGACGAGGACGAGGTGCGCGGGCGCGTGCGCACGTACTGGCAGCCGTACCACGACGCGCTGCGTGCCGAACTCGACCGGCTGCGCGCCGCGCACGGTCGCGTCGTGCTCTGGGAAGGGCATTCGATCCGGAGCGTGGTGCCGTTCCTGTTCGATGGCCGGCTGCCGCGGCTCAACCTCGGCACCGCCGGCGGCGCCAGCTGCTCCCCGGCGCTGCAGGCGCGGCTGGAGGTCGTGCTTCGCGCGCAGGCGGGCCACGACTGGGTCGCGAACGGGCGCTTCAAGGGCGGCTACATCACGCGGCACTACGGCGCGCCCGCGGATGGCGTCGATGCGGTCCAGCTCGAGATCGCGCAGGACGCCTACATGGACGAAGCGACCCGCACGTGGGACGACGCGCGGGCGGCGAGGCTGCAGCCGACACTGGCCGCGCTGCTGCGCGCGGCGATCGGCTGACGCCGGCGATCGCGGTTCAGCGCCGCGCGCGCGGTGGATGCCGCGGGTCGAAGAAACACACCGCCTGCCGCGCACGTACCGTGTCCACCGCGTCGCACCCGGCGGCGCTCGCCGAACGTCCGCCGAAGCCCTGCAGCCCGATCGTCGCCGAAGCGGCACGGCTGTCGTCGAGCGACGCGTACTGCATCGCCACCTGCAGCGTGTCGTGGTAGAGCACCGCCTGCGCACGCAGCGGTTGCGTGCTCAGCAGCGGCCCCGAACGCTCGAAGCCGTTCCACTCGACCACCGTGCACCCTTCGGGTTGCGGGCCGCCGCCGTCGCGCGGGCAGGTCGGGAAATACGCGTGGCGCACCTGGCCGCCGCCGTCGCGGCGCGGGCGGAGGTCGTCGTGATAGACGTAGATGCGCTCGACGCGCGCTCCCGGTTCGCCGGCATCGCGCCGCAGGGGACAGTCGTTGCTGAAATCGCCGCCGTCGTCCTCGTCGAGGGCGTCGGCCGCGGCGAGGTAGCCGTTCGCGGAAACGACCAGGGCGGGGTAGCGCTTCTGGTACAGCTCGAAAGGCCGCTCCAGCGCCAGCACCGCGCCGCCGTCGTCCGGCTCTTTGCCGGGCGACGCGTCCAGCGACAGCGTGCGGCCGGCCGACCCGAGCTCGACATAGCGGTATTCGCACGCCGGCGACGCGCCGCTGCGCAGCACGGTATAGCGATAGAGGCTGCGGTTGCCGTCGAGGCCTTCGTGGGCCTGCAGTCCGACGGCCAGCGCGGTCGCGGCCGCCAGCGCGGCGAGCATCCCGACGAGGGTGCGCCGGGTCAGGTCCATGACGGGTGGCGGGTGGAATGCGGAGGGGAAGGCGACATGTCGGATACGGCCGAAGCAAGTCGCGTGCCACGCGCCTGCCGAATCACGCGAGCGGACCCGTGCACCGGCGATAAACCGTTTTCGGCGCGATCCCAGCACCGCCTTACACACCGCTGGCGACCGGCGTGCCGTGACCCGCGGCGTCACATTCCTGCGATCGCCGTCACACCTCGAGCGAGGCCAGGTCGCCCTTCTGCTCCAGCCACGCCTTGCGATCGCCGGCGCGTTTTTTCGCCAGCAGCAGGTCCATCAGGCCGCGCGTGGCGTCGATGTCGTCCACCGTCAGCTGCACCAGCCGGCGCGTGTCGGGATGGATCGTCGATTCGCGCAGCTGCACCGGGTTCATCTCGCCGAGACCCTTGAAGCGGGTGACGCTCACCGCGCCGCGGATCTTCTCCCGCTCGACGCGATCGAGCAGCAGCCGCTTCTCTTCCTCGTCGAGCGCGTAGAACACCTGCTTGCCGACGTCGACGCGGAACAGGGGCGGCATCGCCACGAATACGTGGCCGGCGCGCACCAGCGCGGGGAAATGCTTCAGGAACAGCGCGCTCAGCAGCGTGGCGATGTGCAGGCCGTCGCTGTCGGCGTCGGCCAGGATCACGACCTTGCCGTAGCGCAGCCCGTCGATGTTCTCGGTGCCCGGGTCGCAGCCGATCGCGACCGCGAGGTCGTGCACCTCGGTCGACGCCAGCACGCCGCCGGAATCGACTTCCCACGTGTTCAGGATCTTGCCGCGCAGCGGCAGGATCGCCTGGAACTCCTTGTCGCGCGCCTGCCGCGCGCTGCCGCCGGCCGAATCCCCCTCGACGAGGAACAGCTCGGTGCGGCCGAGGTCCTGGCTGATGCAGTCGGCGAGCTTGCCGGGCAGCGCCGGGCCCTGCGTCACCTTCTTGCGCGTCACCTGCTTTTCGGTCTTCAGCCGAGCCGACGCGCGATCGATCGCCAGCTGGGCGATCTGCAGGCCGATGTCGACGTGCTGGTTGAGCCACAGCGAGAACGCGTCGTGCGCCGCGCCCTCGACGAACGCCGCCGCCTGCCGCGAGCTGAGGCGTTCCTTCGTCTGTCCGCTGAATTGCGGGTCGGTCATCTTCAGGCTCAGCACGTAGCTGACGCGGTCCCAGACGTCCTCGGGCGCGAGCTTCACCCCGCGCGGCAGCAGGTTGCGGAAATCGCAGAACTCGCGCAGCGCGTCGGTGAAGCCCGAGCGCAACCCGTTCACGTGGGTGCCACCCTGCGCGGTGGGGATGAGGTTGACGTAGCTCTCCTGCACCAGGTCGCCTTCCGGCACCCACGCGACGGCCCAGTCGGCGATCTCCGTGTCCTTCGCGAGCTGGCCGACGAACAGATCGGCCGGCAGCAGTTCGCGGCCGGCGAGTTCGCCACGCAGGTAGTCGCGCAGGCCGTCCTGGAAATACCACTCGTCCTTGTCGCCCGTGGCGGCGTCGAGCAGGCGCACCGTCAGGCCGGGGCAGAGCACCGCCTTCGCGCGCAGCAGGTGGCGCAGCGGTCGGACCGCGATCTTCGCGGTGTCGAAATACTTCGGGTCGGGCCAGAAGCGCAGCCGCGTGCCGGTATTGCGCTTGCCGACGGTGCCGATGGCCTCCAGCGACGACGAGCGGTCGCCGTCGCGGAACTCCATCCGGTGCTCGGTGCCGTCGCGCTTGATGACCACCTCGAGCTTCTTCGACAGCGCGTTGACCACGCTGACGCCGACGCCGTGCAGGCCGCCGGAGAAGGTGTAGTTGCGGTTGT
>CBIHMN010000094.1:0-7468 GCA_966211005.1 uncultured Arenimonas sp. | reverse complement strand
GCAGCGTCGTGCTGATGTCGGAAGTGGCGAGCAACACGGCGACGGCGGTGCTGCAGATGCCGATCCTCGCCGCGACCGGCGTCGCGGTCGGCGTCGACCCGGCGCTGTTCATGTTCCCGGCGGTGCTCGCGGCCAGCGTCGGCTTCATGCTGCCGGTGGCGACGGCGCCGAATGCGATCGCCTACGGCTCGGGCGAAGTCACCGCGCACGACATGCTGCGCGAAGGCGCGGTGCTCGACCTGGTCGGCGTGGGCGTGCTGTGCGTCGTGTGCTACGTCGCGTTCGGGTAGGCGGTCCCGGGCCGCTATTTCCTTTTCGGCAGGTAGAGATCGGTGATCGAGCCTTCCTGGATCTCCGCGGCCATGCCGACCGACTCGCTCAGCGTCGGGTGCGGGTGGATCGTGTGGCCGATGTCGGCCGCCTCGCAGCCCATCTCGATCGCGAGCGCGATCTCGGAAACCAGGTCGCCGGCGTGCACGCCGACGATGCCGCCGCCGATCACGCGGTCGGTGTGCTCGTCGAAGATCAGCTTGGTGAAGCCTTCGGTGCGGCCGATGCCGACGGCGCGGCCCGACGCGGCCCACGGGAATTTCGCGACCCCGATCGCGAGCCCCTTCGCCTTCGCTTCGGTTTCGGTGACGCCGACCCACGCGATCTCCGGGTCGGTGTAGGCGACCGACGGAATCACGCGGGCGACCCACTCCTTCTTCGCCCCGTGCGCCACTTCGGCGGCGAGCTTGCCCTCGTGCGTCGCCTTGTGCGCGAGCATCGGCTGGCCGACGAGGTCGCCGATCGCGAAGATGTGCGGCACGTTCGTGCGCATCTGCCGGTCGACGGCGATGAAACCGCGGTCGCTCACCGCGACGCCGGCCTTGTCGGCGCCGATCTTGCCGCCGTTCGGGCTGCGGCCGACCGAGACCAGCGCGCGGTCGTACTTCGTTTCCTTCGGCGCCGATTCGCCTTCGAACGCGGCGTGCAGTCCGTCCTTCTTCGCGTCGACCTTCGCGACCTTGCAACCGAGGTGCACCGCGACGCCGCGCTTCTTCAGCAGGTCGGCGAGCGGCTTCACCAGGTCCGCATCGGCGCCCGGCATCAGCTGCGGCATGAACTCGACGACGGTGACCGCACTGCCGAGCGCGGAATACACGCACGCCATCTCGAGGCCGATGATGCCGCCACCGACGACGAGCAGCTTCTTCGGAATGTCGGCGAGCATCAGCGCGTCGGTCGAGTCCATCACGCGCGCGTCGTCCCACGGGAACGCCGGCAGCTTCACCGGCTGCGAGCCGGCGGCGATGATCGCGTGGCGGAAACGGATCAGCGTGACCTTGCCGTCGGCGTCCGTCGCTTCCAGTTCGTGGGGCGACACGAACGCGCCGGCGCCGGTGACGGTGCGCACCTTGCGCTGCTTCGCCATGCCGGCCAGGCCCTTCACCATCTGGCCGACGACCTTGTCCTTGTGCGCGCGCAGCTTGGCGAGATCGATCTCCGGGTCGCCGAACGTGATGCCGAAGTCGGCGGCGTGCTTCGCTTCCACGAGCACCTCGGCGGCGTGCAGCAGCGCCTTCGACGGGATGCAGCCGACGTTGAGGCACACCCCGCCGAGATTCACGTAGCGCTCGACCAGCACGGTGTCCATGCCGAGGTCGGCGCTGCGGAACGCGGCCGTGTAGCCACCCGGGCCGGCGCCGAGCACGAGCATGTCGCATTCGAGGTCGGCCGCGCGGCCGGTGGACTTCACCGGCGACGGCGCACCCGCGGGAGCGGCTTCAGCCGCGAAGCCTTCCGCTTTTTCCGCAGGTGCGGCTTCGGCCGCCTTCTTCCGGTCTTTCGAAGCGTTCGCGCCTGAAGGCGCTCCTGCCGGCGATGACGGAGCATCGGCTTCGACCTCGGCGATCACGTCGCCGGCCGACACCGTGTCGCCGAGCTTCACCTTCAGCGCGGTGATCTTTCCGGCCGCACTCGCGGGCACTTCCATCGTCGCCTTGTCCGATTCGAGCGTGACCAGGCCCTGGTCCTTCTTCACCACGTCGCCGACGGCGACCAGCAGCTCGATCACCGGCACGTCGCTGTCGGAGCCGAGGTCGGGAACCTTGAGTTCGATCGTCGCCATCGCCGGCCCCGTCAGAGCAGCAGCCGGCGCAGGTCGCCCAGCACCTGCGCCAGATACGCGGTGAAGCGTGCGGCGGCGGCGCCGTCGATCACGCGGTGGTCGTAGCTCAGGCTCAGCGGCAGCATCAGCCGCGCGTCGAAAGCCTCGCCGTTCCACACGGGCGTCATCGCGCTGCGCGAGACGCCGAGGATGGCCACTTCCGGCGCGTTGATGATCGGCGTGAACGCACTGCCGCCGATGCCGCCGAGCGAGCTGATCGAGAAGCAGCCGCCCTGCATGTCGGCGCCCGACAGCTTCTTCTCGCGCGCCTTGCCGCTGATCCCGGCGAGCTCGGTCGCCAGTTCCAGCAGGCCCTTGCGGTCGGCGTCGCGGATCACCGGCACGACCAGACCGTCGGGCGTGTCGACGGCGATGCCGATGTGGAAGTACTGCTTGAGCACCAGGTTCTCGCCGTCGAGCGACGCGTTGAACGCCGGGTATTTCTTCAGCGCCGCGACCACCGCCTTGATCAGGAACACCAGCGGCGTGACCTTGACGTCCTTGTTCTCCTCGCCCAGGCGCTTGCGGAACGCTTCCATCTCGGTGATGTCGGCGTGGTCGTGGTGCGTGACGTGCGGGATCATCGCCCAGTTGCGCGCGAGGTTGGCGCCGCTGAGTTTCTGTATCCGCGTCAGCGGCTTCGATTCGACGGGGCCGAATTTCGCGAAGTCGACCTTCGGCCACGGGATCAGGTCGAGCCCGCCGCCGCCCGCCGCGCGCGCGGCGCCGCCACCGGCGAGCGCCTGCTTCACGAACGCCTGCACGTCCTCCTTCGAAATGCGGCCGGCGCGCGCGCTGCCGGTGACCTGCGCCAGGTCGACGCCGAGTTCGCGCGCGAACAGGCGCACGGCGGGGCTGGCATGGGGCACCTTGCCCGGCATCAGCGCGTCGGCGTCGAACGCGACCGGCGGCGTGCCGGTGCGCGCGGGCGCCGGCGCCGGCGCAGCCGGTGCGGCCTCGGCCGCCGCCGCATCACGGTGCGCGGCGGCGGCCGGCGTGCGCGCCGCCGCGGCCTGGTCGACCGCGACGGGTTCCGGCCCGGAAGGCGATGCGGCGGTCGGCGTCGGCACGTCTCTGGCGGGCGCGGCCGGTGCCTCGGGTGCGTCCGCCTTCGAGGACGCGGCCCCGGCGGCGGGCGCCGCGGCCGCGGCCGGCTCGATCATCGCGACCAGGCTGCCCGCGGAGAGCGCGTCACCGACCTTGACCTTCAGCTCCCGCACGATGCCGTCGAACGGCGCCGGCACTTCCATCGTCGCCTTGTCCGACTCGAGCGTCACCAGCCCCTGGTCCTTCTTCACCGCGTCGCCGACCGCGACGAGGATCTCGATGACCGGCACGTCCTTGTCGTCGCCGATGTCGGGCACGGTGGCTTGCTGCGGCTCGGCCATGTCGGGGCATCCGTTCGAGAGAACGGGCATTGTCGCCCCGATGCGCGGCGGGAGCCAACCGACGCGACCCTGTCACGCGGGTAAAAAGAACCCTCCGCGGGGAGACGGAGGGTGGCTGGGGAGCGCAAACGCCCGGGAGGCGCGTGCTGTCGCGTCCGGACGGGGTTCAACGTGGACCCGAGCGCAAGAGGAAGCGGGAACGACGCCAGCGTCGGGCGATACGCGAAGGCCCGCGCGTGCCGAAAGGCGGGGCACGCGCGGTGCGGTTCAGCCGCGGTTTTCCCCGCGCGCCGCGCGGCGCTCTTGCGCCGACCGGTACCAGTGCGCCTTCAGCTCGTCACGCTGCAGCTTGCCGTCGGCGTCGGCGTCGATCGTCGTGAACGCGGTGCTCCACGCCGGCATCTTCGTGCCCAGTTCGGTGCGGCTGATCGCGCCGTCGCCGTCGTCGTCCATGCCCTTGAGCAGGCCGAAGAGGAAGCCGGCCCGGCCGTGGCCGCGGTGGCCGCGGTGGCCGTGGCGGCCGCCGCGCGCCGCCGCGAGCTCATCGCGGGTGAGTTCGCCGTCGGCATCGGCGTCGAGCCGGTCGAAACGGTGCCCGAAGCGCTCGCCGAGCGCGGCGGCTTCGACGCGGTCGAGGCGGCCGTCACGATCGACATCGGCCGCCGCGAAGCGGGCTTCGGCGGCGGCCCGGCGGTCGGCGCGGCTGGCGTCGGGCGCCGTGACCGGTCCGGCGGCGAGGGCGCCGGTGGCGGCCAGGCCGAGGCAGAGGGCGAGCGGGAATCGGATGCGGTGGGTCATCGAACGTCTCCTGTGGGCGCGGAGCGGATCGCCGCGCGTGCCCTCGATAACGCCCGTCGGATCGACCGGTTGACCGCGGGCGGGGCGCCGGTCGGCCGCCGTTCACCCGGACCGCGCCGCTCGCTTCCGGCGTCCTCGCCCTCGTAGCGGGTGCGATTCGCCAGCAATGCGGCGGAATTCGCCCGTTGAAGGTTGATCTGGCCGTTTTGCCCCGCAAGCTGTCGTTTTCGCCTCTGCCGGGCGGAGTCCGCCAGGAGGAGGCTGGTTTCACGCCGGATCCACCGGCGCCGCGAGGAGACCGCCGATGAAACGCCTGCTGACGACCCTGCTGATCACCCTGCTGCTGGCCCCGCTCGCCGCGCCGGCGATGGTGGCGCCCCCCGCCGACGACGGCGTCTTCGTCGAAGGCGCCCGCTACGACGCGGTGCTCGACGCGCAGGCCGGTATTTGGCGGCTGCTGTCCGCGACCGGGCCGGAGCGTCGCCTCCGCGTCGCCGACCGGTGCCTCGGCGGCGCGCGGCCGCCGGCCGGCCTCTGGCTCCTGACGCGTGAAAGCAACGGCGAGCCCCTGCTGGTCGCCCTGTCGTCCACCGCGCTGCCCGCCGGCCATTCCGGCCGCGTCGCGATCGTCGATTGCGGTCCGCATGCACCGTTGCCCCCGCCCGGGGCGATCGCCGTCCCGCCCGGCCTGCGCGCCTGGCTGCTCCAGCACACCGGAACCGTCTATGTCACTCCCTGAAAAGCGCTTCACCCTCGGCCTGCTGGCCCTCGACGGGGCGATCCTGTCGGGGGTCGCCGGGCCGATGGACATCCTGCGCGTGGCGCAGAAGCTGGCGTGGATCCGCGACCCGGCGACGCCGCTGCGCCTCGACGCGGTGCTGGTCGGCGCGCGCGGCCAGCAGACGGTGGTCGGCACCGGCGGCCTGACGTTCGGCCCGGTGCAGTCGCCCGACCGGCCGCTCGACCTGCTGCTGGTGCCCGGCTACATGCATTCGGGCGCCGACGACCTGGTCGCGCGGCTCGACGATTACGGGCCGGAAGTGGAGCTGCTGCGGTCGCTCGCGCTGCGCGGCGTCCCGATCGCCGGCAGCTGCTGCGGCTCGTTCCTGCTGGCGGAAGCCGGCCTGCTGGACGACCACGCGGCGACCACGAGCTGGTGGCTGCACGCCGCGTTCCGCCGGCGCTATCCGCGGGTTCGCATCGACATCGAGCGGATGATCGTCGAGGACGGCGCGGTCACGACCACCGGCGCCAGCACGGCGGTGCTGAGCTACGTGCTGCAGCTGCTGGCGCGCCACGCCGATCCGGCGCTCGCGCAGCACACCGGCCGGATGATGCTGATCGACCCCGACCGGCAGTCGCAGGCCCCGTACATCAGCCTCGCGCTCACCGAGCGCCCGCGGCACTCGCTGTCGGAGAAGGCCGAACACTTCCTGCACAAGCAGCTGCACCGCGAGCTGAGCGTCTCGGAACTCGCCGCGCACTGCGGCGTCAGCGAGCGCAGCCTGCTGCGGCACTTCCACCAGCACTACGACGCCTCGCCCCTCGCCCACATCCAGCACCTGCGCGTCGAGCGCGCCAAGGCGCTGCTGGAGACGACGCTGCTGAGCTTCGACGAGATCGTCGCGCGCTGCGGATACAGCGATGCCTCCAGCTTCCGCAAACTCTTCAAGCGCGCGACGTCGCTGACGCCGGCCGACTACCGCGAACGTTTCCGGATGCGCGCGGCCTGACCGGCTTGAGCCCGAACAGCGGCCGCAACACGCCGACGCGCCGCACGACCTCGTGCCCCAGCCCGCACGCCAGCAGCGTGCCGCCGACGACCAGCGTCGCTTCCAGCGCGCCGCCCAGGCGCAGCGGCACCAGCCAGTACGCGAGCGCGACGGTCGCCGTCTGGTGGATCACGTACCACGGGAACACGGCCTCGCTCGCGTACGGCAGCCAGCGGAAGGGCCGCGCCAGCGCGTGCTGGGCCCATGCCAGCAGCGCGAGCAGCGTCGTCCACACCAGCACGCCGCGCAGCACGCGCATCGCGACCAGCGCCGAATCGCCGAATTCGACGTCGAGCTTCAGCAGCGGCACGTACACGGCGATCATCGCCGCCGCCGCCCAGCCCAGCGGCCGCCGCAGCCGCCGCAGTTCGTCCCAGAACGCGTCGCTGCGCGCCAGCGCGTAGCCGGACACGAACAGCGTGAACGACTGCGCGTGGTTGAACCAGTCGCTCACCAGGTCGTGGGTCACTTCGAACCGCGGCAGCAGCACCAGCATGCACAGCACCAGCGGCACCGCGCCCACCGCGACCAGCGACAGTCCGCGCCGCGCGCCCAGCCACGCCTGCGCGCGGCGGCCGCGGGCCGATTCCAGCAGCGGCAGCAGCGCCGTCAGCACCAGCGTGTAGACCCACAGGTACGCCAGGTACCACAGGTGGTTCCACGTGATCCCGTGCTCGGCGCCGTCCCACCCGCCGGCGGGCCACGGCTGCACCTGCCAGTAGCGCAGCAGGAACGCGCCGTAGCCCGGCGCGATCGTGCCGTTGGTGACCCCCTGGCAATAGGCCTGGATCGGCACGGTGCAGAACATGCCGAACAGCAGCGGCACGCCCAGCCGCAGCGTGCGCTCCCACGCGAACCGGCCCGGCTGGCGTGCGGGCCGGTACAGGCCGATCGCCAGCCCCGAGACCAGGAACAGCAGCCCCATGCGCCAGCGGTTCATCGCCAGCATCGGCCACTGCAGCCATTCCTGCAGGTAGGCGGACTTCAGGTGCCAGTCCCACTCGGCGACGTAGAGCATCGCGCAGTGGTAGGCGATCAGCGAGACGAGGGCGAGGACGCGCAGGGCGTCGAGATCGTGGCGGCGTGGCATCGGACGCTCCGGTGGAAGACCGGGCCAGCGTGGCGACGGCCCCGGCCCGGCGCGAGCGCGCAGGGACCGGCCGCAGGGCGCCGGTGACGAACGCGCGGGCGGCAGGGACGGGCCCGCGGCGGCCGCGGGACGAAGCGCCGCCCGACAGGGACGAACCGCGGAGCGGCCGCGCCCGCGGCCCCTAGAATGGGGCGATGCCCGACACGCCCGACACGCTGCCGCCGTACCAGTACGCGAGGTTGCGCAGCGCGACCATGCCGCCGACGTG
>CBIHMN010000093.1:0-7471 GCA_966211005.1 uncultured Arenimonas sp. | reverse complement strand
AACGTCACGTACGCGGTCTACCGCCGCGAAGGCGCGCAGGAATACCTCGGTTCCTTCGCCGTGGCCTCCAGCGGTGCGCGCGGCATCGACGGCATCAGCGAAACCGACGGGCTCGACGTGAGCAGCGCGAACCTCGGGCCCGGCCTGGAGCACGGCGCGATGGTCGCGCAGGACGGCCGCAACGTGCTGCCGGTCGAGAACCAGAACTACAAGATCGTCCCCTGGTCCGCCATCGCCAAGGCGCTAGGCCTCGAGGTGCGCTGAAACGGGGACGTTTCCCTTTTCTCCTTTTCGACGCACGAACGAAAACGGGGCGCGCGAGCGCCCCGTTTGGTTGTTGCCAGCACGGTACCGGCGGAAAAGGGCAACGTCCCCTTTTTCAGCGGCCGTCGCCGTCCGCGTCGCCGGGCAGCGTGCGCTCGACGCGATGCCACGCGGCGCGGGTGGCGCCTCGCGCGTCCTGCCACTCGAGCTTGCCATTGCCGCGATTGGCGTAGTAATCGCGCTCGAGATCGGACTCGATCTCGTTGTAGCTGCGGCCGGCGTAGCGGGTGCGGCCCTCGTAGCCGGTGCGGTAGGCCGGCGCGTAATCGTCGTACGTGCGGCCTTCGACGTAGTACGGCTCCTTGGTGTAGTTGTCGCGCCAGTAGGCGTCTTCGAGCGTCGGGTTCAGGCCTTCGGCCACGCCCTTGCCGGCGAGCCCGCCGACGACCGCGCCGACCGCCGCACCGGCGACCGCGCCGACGGGACCGCCGACCGCGCCGGCCGCCGCGCCCGCGACGGCACCGCCGGCCGCGGCGCCGAGGCCGGTGCCGACCGGGTGCGAGCCCGGGGCGCCGGTGATCGGATCGGGATTGGAATCGGGAGTCTTGTTCTTCGCCATGGGTCTTCTCCTGTCAGGCCCGGGCGACGTGCCCGGACCTTCTGGTGCTGCAAGGCGTGTGCCAGTCGGCGGCGGGCAGGGAATCCGTGCGTAGCGGCGTCGCGCGGCCTCGCCGCCGCCGTGCCGCGGCGGTACGTCGACACGCGGAAGCCTTCGCCGGGGTCGGACGAAGCCGGACGCGCAGGAAATTATTTCGCAGGTGGAATGCACGACCCGGCTGGCACGCACCGTGCGCGATGCCCTGCCTCGCGTGGTCGCGCGTCAGGCCGGCAAGGCCTGGCGTCGGGCGAGCAGGCGCTCCAGCGTCGCCACGTCGATCGGCTTGGCGACATGCTCGTCGAAGCCGGCGGCGCGCGAGCGCTCGCGATCGTCGTGCTGGCCCCAGCCGGTGAGCGCCACCAGCAGCATCGTCGGGCCGACGTCGAGCGCCCGGATCGCGCGGGCGAGCGCGTGCCCGTCCATGTCGGGCATGCCGATGTCGAGCAGAGCGATCTGCGGCACGAACGTGCCCGCCTGCGCGAGGCCGTCGACACCGCCGTACGCGACGCGCACGTCGTGGCCCATCGCACGCAGCAGGCTGGCCATGCTGTCGGCCGCGTCGCGGTTGTCGTCGACCACCAGCACGCGCAGCGCACCGCGGCGGTGGCCGCAGGTTTCGTCGCGGGCCGCGGGCATCGCTTCCTCGCAGACCGGCAACGTCAGCACGAACGTGCACCCGGTGCCCGGGCCGTCGCTGTGGCCGACGAGCGTGCCGCCGTGCATCTCCGCCATCTGCCGCGCGATCGCGAGCCCGAGGCCGAGTCCGCCGTGGCGATTGCCGCGGGCGCCCGGGGCCTGCACGAACATCTCGAAGACGCCCGGCAGCAGTTCGGGCGGGATGCCGACGCCGTCGTCGGCGACCACCACCTCGACCGTCGTCCCGGCGCCGCGACGCAACTGGACGCGCAGGTGGCCGCCGCGCGGCGTGTACTTGGCGGCATTGTTGACGAGGTTGGCGACGGCCTGCGCGATGCGCGTCTCGTCGGCGAGTACGGGCACGGCGGTGTCCGGCAGGTCGAGCACGAGCGCGTGCTCCTGGGCGTCGACCAGCGGCTGGCAGCTTTCCACCGCGCCCCGTACCACCTGCACGAGGTCGAAGCCGCGCCGGCGCAGCGTCACCTGGCCGCGGCTGATGCGGCTCACGTCGAGCAGGTCGTCGACCAGCCGCGCCATGTGCCGCAGCTGCCGCTCGATCATCCGCCGCATCTGCTCGATGCGCTCGGCGTCACCGCCGACCATGCCCAGCACCTGCACCGCGTTCGTCAGCGGCGCCAGCGGATTGCGCAGTTCGTGCGCGAGGGTCGCGAGGAACTCGTCCTTGCGCCGGTCGGCCTCGGCGAGCTGCGCGACCAGCCGGTCCTTCTCTTCCTGCAGTTCCATCAGCCGCTGCACGTCGGTGGTGGTGCCGAGCCATTCGACGATCTCGCCGCTGCTGTCGCGCA
This sequence comes from uncultured Arenimonas sp., assembly GCA_966211005.1. GTDB lineage: Bacteria > Pseudomonadota > Gammaproteobacteria > Xanthomonadales > Xanthomonadaceae > Arenimonas. The sequence continues at coordinate 5,107 of CBIHMN010000093.1, read as the reverse complement.
GCGGCCGCGCGCGCGTCGCGTGCCATACCCAGGTGCCGTCGGCGCGCCGGATGCGGTGGTCGACGGTGTGCAGGCCGAGTTTCGACGCCCTCGACCACGCCTGCATCGAAGCTTCGCGATCGTCCGGGTGCACCACGTCGAGCCAGCCCTGCCCGAGGCTCGCGTCGAAACCCTGTCCGGTGAACGCACCCCACTGGGGGCTGGTCCAGGTCGCGTCGCCACCGCTGCGCGCGCGCCACACCAGCTGCGGGATGCCTTCGACCAGCGTCGACAGCCGCAGCTCGCTTTCGCGCAACGCCAGCTCGGCGAGGCGACGGTCGCTGATGTCGTTGAACAGCACGCCGACGCGCCGCTGATCCGGCTCGCCGACGCGGAACGCATACACCTCGTACCAGCGCCCGAGCGCGCGCGCCTGCGCCTCGAACGATTCGGGGACGCCGGTCGTCGCGACCCGGCCGTAGGTGTCGAACCACACCTGTTCGTGGTCGGGAGCGAATTCGAGCATCGTGCGGCCGATCGCGTCGTGCATCCCGGTCTGGCGGGTGAACGAGGCGTTGACCTCGACGAACCGGTAGTCGCACGGCGTGCCGGCGTCGTCGAACAGCACGTCGATCGTGCAGAACCCCTGCGCGATCGAGTCGAACAGCATCCGGTAGCGCGCCTCGCTCTCGCGGCCGGCGGCCTCGGCGATCGCGCGTTCGACCGCTTCGCGCGTGCGCTCGGCGACTTCCTGCAGCAGCACGAATTCGGCGTCGGTCCACGTGCGCGGCACGATGCTGTCGACCGCGATCATCGCCGCCAGCCGTCCATGGCGGAGCAGCGGCGTGCACATCGACGCGGCGACGCCGAGGCCTTCGTACATCGCCCGCCCGGCGGAAATCTCGACCCGATGGTCGTTGGCGACGTCGTCGATGCGCGCCGCGCGGCCGGCGCGCCAATGGCGGGCGAGCGCGTCGCCGAAGGGGTCGAGCGTGTGCTCGCCGACGAGACTGGGCAGCGAACCGTCGCTCCAGTCGGCGACGACGCGCGCGGTGTGGCCGTCGGCGTCGATTTCGGCGTAGACGACGCGCGACGCGCCCAGGTGCACGCCCAGCGCATCGACCGTCGTTTCGACGATCGCGTCGGCGTCGGCGAGGTCGCGGATGCGATCGCCGAGCTGCAGCAGGAACGTCTGCCGGTCGTACGGTGCGGTGGGTGGCATCGCATCGCTCCGGGCGCCTCCCCGGGCGCCGGACGGCCAGTGTCCCTGCCACGCGCGCCCCGGACAAGGGCGCGCACCGCGAAATTTTTACCGGTTGCGCGTCGCCGCGTCGTCAGCAGGCCGGCGGATCGAACGGATCGCGCGTGTCGTCTTCGGGGTCGCGCCGGCGATCGGCTTCGCCCTGAAGCGCCTGCTTCTGGCGCTGGCTGCCCTGCTGCAGGTCGGTCGACTGGCGATTGCCGCCGTGCACGCCGGCATCGGCGCTGCCCGGCTTCAGGTCGACCTGGCCGTTGCCGCTGCGGGCCGGCGGATCCTCGAGCCCGCGCCGCGACTGCGCGCCGCCCGGCGCACCGTCCTTCTGGCCGGCGTTGCCCGCATTGCCCTGCTGCCGATTGGCGTCGCGCTCGTCACGCCCCGCGGCGATCTGCTCCTGCGGCGTCGTGCCGCGCGTCGTTCCGGGCTTGTCGTTGTGCTTCGGCGTCGTCATGGCGTGCTCCTCGTGTCGGTGCACCCGTGATACCGCGTCGCGAGTGACGCGGCGGCGAACGCCCCGACTTCGCGATGCTCCGCGCTCCGCGCCGGTCAGTCGCTGCCGTAGAGAAACCGGATGGCGGCGGGAAACTCCGCGCGCCAGAATTTCTCGTTGTGCCCGGCGCCCGGAACGACGGCGGCGTGGAAGTTTTCCGGCGCGACATCGGCGGCGACCAGGGCGGACATCCCGGCGAAGGGCCGGGTCATGTCGTCCCCTTCCTTCTCGCCCATGTTCATCCAGACCCGCGCGTCGGGGCGCAGGATCGCCGCGTCCGTCCACGCTGCGATCGCCGGACCGGTCCAGTACGCCGGCGAGAAGATGCCCGCCTTCGAGAACGTGCCGCCGTACGAATAGAGCGCGTAATGCGACGCGATGCCGCCCATCGAGCTGCCCATGATCCCGGTGTGCTCGCGTTCCGGCCGCGTGCGGTAGTTCGCGTCGACGTGCGGCTTCACCACGTCGACGATGAAGGCGGTGTACCGCGCGTTCTCGCCGGCGCCGAACCGCGGGTGCGCCCACGGGCTGAGTTCGTTGAACCGCTTCTCGCCGCCGTGGTCGATGCCGACGACGATCAGCTCCAGGCCCTCGGCCGCGAGCGCATCGAGGGCCTCGTCGACGCCCCACTCGCCGACGTACGAGGTGGCGTCGTCGAACAGGTTCTGCCCGTCGTGCATGTAGAGCACCGGATAGCGCTTCGTCGATGCGTCGTAGCCCGGCGGCAGGTACAGGCGGATGGTGCGCTCGCGGTCGAGCCCGGGAATCGTCATCGGTTCCAGCACGCGGACGCCCGGTCCGGCGCTCGGCGGCAGGTCGGCGGCGAGCGCGGCGGCGGGAACGATGAACAGCGCGGCGATCAGGGACGCGGGAAAGCGGGTCATGGGGCACATCCGGTGGGGACGGGAGAGTGTAGATCGCGCCGGGTTGGCCGACGCGCCGGCAGGGGGCCGTTCCGGCTATCACCTCCCCCCGGAGTGCCCGCCATGTCGCTTCGCCACGTCCTGTCCTGCCTGATTCCCGCGGTCGCCGCGCTGCTGGTCACGGGCGCCCCGGCACGTGCGGCGCCGGCCTACGACGCCTGCACCGGCACGATCACGTCGATTCCGGTGGTGATCTCGTCGCAGGGCACGTGGTGCCTGAAAGGCGACCTGTCCACCGCGATGGATTCCGGCAAGGCGATCAGCATCGAGGCGAACAACGTCACGCTCGACTGCAACGGCTTCAAGGTGGGCGGCCTCGCCGCGGGGACCGCGACGCTCACCGAAGGGATCGTCTCCAGCAACCTGAACACCGTGATCCGTGCCTGTCACGTGCGGGGCTTCCGCGTCGGGATCTCCGTCGGCGCGGACGGGGCCGTGGTCGAGGACAACCGCGTCGAGGCCAATACGCAGGTCGGCATCGTCGCCATGACGGGGGCGGTCATCCGGCGCAATCTCGTGCTGGACACCGGCGGCGCGCCGAACGGCACCGCGACCGCGATCTCCGCGGGCGGCTCGACCGGGGTTTCCGGCAACCGCGTCGACGGTACGGTCGCCAGCCCGGGCAACACGCTCGGTGGTTACGGAATCTACGGCTTCAATCCCGACGGCCTGGTGATCGAGGACAACATCGTCGTCGGCGTCCATGCCGGCAGCACCGGTGCCAGCCCGATTCTGATCGGTGGCGTCGGCCCGCGCGGCACGGTGTCGGGAAACATCGTGTCGGGCGTGGGCGCCGTGGTCGCCCTGAACGGCATCGGCTGCCCGAACGGCAGCCTCGTCATCGTCAGGGAAAACTTCGTCCTCGGCTTCTCCGTGGAAGACGTCGACTGCACGGACGGCGGATCCAACTGGTTCAACTGATCGCCGCGCGCCTGCTGGAGCACATGCCCATGACCTCTCCTCTCTTCCGGTTCCTCCTCGCCGTCGCGCTGGCGGCCAGCTGGCCCGCCACGGACGCCGTCGCCGCGCCGTCCTACGACGGGTGCGCCGGCACGATCGCGTCGCTCCCGGCCGTCATCACGACGCAGGGCACCTGGTGTCTGGACGCGGACCTGGCGACCGGCATGGCCTCCGGCATCGCGATCGAGATCCGGGCGAACAACGTCACGCTCGACTGCAACGGCTTCAAGGTCGGCGGCCTCGCGGCGGGGGTGTCGACACAGACCTACGGGGTGAGTTCCGCGAAGCTCAACACCGTCGTGCGCGATTGCAACATCCGCGGCTTCCACACCGGCATCAACCTGCAGGCCGAGGGGGGCCTGGTCGAAGACAGCCGGCTGGAAGCCAACCGGGCGATGGCGATCTATGCCGAAAGCGGCGCGATCATCCGCCGCAACGTCGTGCTCGATACCGGCGGTTCGCCGACCGCGTTCGTCTACGCGATCGTCGCGATCGGCAACACCGAAGTGTCGGACAACCGCGTCGAGGTGACGATTTCCGGCAACGGCAGCGTCACCCGCGGGATCTACGGTGCGAACGCCGACGGCCTCGTCTTCCGCGACAACATCATCATCGGCATCAGCGGCGGCCCCGGCGGCGCGCCGTCCCCGCTGAGCGTGCAGAGCGGGACGCGCGCGGTCGTCACCGGCAACTTCGTCTCCACCGCCGCCCCGGGCGGGTCGGTCGGCATCGGCTGTCCGTCGAGTTCCCTGACGATCCTGCGCGACAACACGGTGATCGGCCCCAACGGCGAAGACCCGGACTGCACCGACGCCGGCGGCAACTGGTTCAACTGACGCGGCGCCGACGCGGCTAGAATCGCGGCTTCGCCGAGCGAGGCCGCGATGGACCCCATCCTGACGATCCGCGAAGTATCGAAGACGTACGCGACGGGCCACCGCGCGCTGACGTCGGTCGACCTCGACATCCGCCGCGGCGAGATCTTCGCGCTGCTCGGCCCGAACGGCGCCGGCAAGACGACGCTGATCGGCATCGTCTGCGGCATCGTCAACGCGACCACCGGCAGCGTCGTCGTCGACGGCCACGACATCGTCGCGGACTGGCGCGCGGCGCGCACGATCATCGGCCTGGTGCCGCAGGAGATCTCGACCGACGCGTTCGAATCGGTGTGGGCGACGATGGCGTTCAGCCGCGGCCTGTTCGGAAAGGCGCCCGACCCGGCGCACCTGGAACGGGTGCTGCGCACGCTGTCGCTGTGGGACAAGCGCGACGCGAAGATCATGACGCTGTCGGGCGGCATGAAGCGCCGGGTGATGATCGCCAAGGCGCTCGCGCACGAACCGACGGTGCTGTTCCTCGACGAACCGACCGCCGGCGTCGACGTCGAGCTGCGCCGCGACATGTGGGCGATGGTGCGCGAGCTGCGCGAACGCGGCACGACGATCATCCTGACCACCCACTACATCGAGGAAGCCGAGGAGATGGCCGACCGCATCG
>CBIHMN010000092.1:0-7505 GCA_966211005.1 uncultured Arenimonas sp. | reverse complement strand
GGTAGATGCGCTTGGGCTCCATGAAGATCACCGGATCCGGGTCGCGGATCGCGGCGAGCAGCAGGCCGTAGGCGCGCTGCGGCGAGGACGGCATCACCACGCGCAGGCCGGGCACGTTGGTGAAGATGGATTCGTTCGCCTCGGAATGGTGTTCCGGCGCGCGGATGCCACCACCCCACGGCACGCGCAGCACCATCGGGCACGTGAGCCGGCCGCGGGTGCGGTACCGGAAGCGCGCGGCGTGGCAGATGATGTGGTCGACCATCGGGTACATGAAGCCGTCGAACTGCGCCTCGGCGACCGGCTTCATGCCCTGCGAGGCGAGGCCGACGGTGAGGCCGGCGATGGTCGTCTCGTCGAGCGGCGTGTCGAGCACGCGCTGGTCGCCGAAGGTCTGCTGCAGGCCGGCGGTGGCGCGGAACACGCCGCCGTTGACGCCGACGTCCTCGCCCAGCACCAGCACGGTCTCGTCGTGCGTCATCTCCCACGCGAGCGCCTGGGTGATCGCTTCGATCAGCGTGATGGCCGCCATCTCAGCGCCCCTCCCACTTCAGCGCGTCGGCCCGTTGCGCCTGCAGGTCGGCCGGCAGTTCCGCGTACAGGTAATCGAACATCGCTTCCACCGGCTGCACCTTCGTCTCGAGATAGGCGTTGACTTCCTCGTCGACGCGCTTGCCGCATTCCTCCTTCCACGTGGCCTCTTCGGCCTCGCTCCAGACGCCTTCGGAGATCAGGAACGTGCGCAGTCGCGACATCGGCTCGCGCTCCCACGCCGCCTTGACCTCGGCGTCGTCGCGGTAGCGGCGCGCATCGTCGGCGGTGGTGTGGTCCGACAGCCGGTAAGTGACCAGCTCGAGCACGCTGCCGCCGTGGCCGTTGCGCGCGCGCTTGAGCGCGTGGTCCATCGCGGCGCGCACGGCGATGATGTCGTTGCCGTCGACCTGCACGCAGTCGAGGCCGCCGGCGAGGCCCTTCTGCGCCAGCGTCTTGGCGCCGGTCTGCGCCTTGCGCGGCACCGAGATCGCCCAGCCATTGTTGATGATGCACAGGATGAACGGCAGCGTGTACGCGCCGGCGGAGTTGATCGCGGCGTAGGTGTCGGTCTTCGAGCTGCCGCCGTCGCCGACGCAGGTGACCGCGACGCGCGGCTCGCCGCGCAGCTTGAACGCGAGCGCGGCGCCGGCGGCGTGCAGGCACTGCGTGGCGATCGGCACGCACCACGGGTAATCGTGCGGGGGGCCGGCGAAGTCGTTGCCGCGCTCGTCGCCGCCCCAGTACATCAGGATGTCGCGCGGGCGCACGCCGCGCATGATCTGCGCGCCGTATTCGCGATACGACGGGGCGAACACGTCGTCGTACTGCATCGCGCTGCCGATGCCGATGTGCGCGGCCTCGTGGCCGAGGCAGCTGGCGTAGGTGCCGAGCTTGCCGGTGCGCTGCAGCGCGACGGCCTTGGTGTCGAACGTGCGGATGTACAGCATCTGCTTCAGCAGCTCGACCAGCGCGCGGCGGTCGCGCGCGAATTCGGGCAGCTCCTCGCCGAGCAGGCGCCCGTCGGCGCCGAGATACTGCAGGTATTCGATTTCGTAGGTGGCTACCAGGGACATCGCGCCCCTCCGGCGGAAAACAGACCCCGATGATAGCCGGCCCCGACCGCCCGATGCGAAACGGGCGCCTCGCGGCGCCCGTTCCGGTCGTTCATTCCGCGTGATGCGCCGCGATCAGCCGCCCGTGGTCCAGCGCGGACGGCCGACCACCTTCACCCATGCCGCGTCGGCGTCGTTCGCGGCGTCGGTGTCGGTGCTGCGCGTCGTCGCGCGGGCCTCCACCCGCAGCGACTGGATCGGCGCGGTGCGCCACGCCTGCACGTCCACGTTCAGCGTCTCGGCGGTGCCGGCCGGCATCGCCTCGACACGGCCGCAGAACACCTGCGCGCCGGTGCCGACGGCGACGGCCGGCGCGCATTCCCAGCCGGCCGCCTGCACCGCGCCGACCTGGGCCGGCGTGGCCGAGATCGACAGGGTGAGCTCGGCCCGCAGCGCGCGGGCGTCGCCGTCGTTGCGCACCTGCACCGTGAACGGCACCGTCGTGCCGTCGGTCTGCGGCAGCGACGCGGTTTCCACGTCGACCGCCAGGTCCGCGTCGAGGAACGCCGGCACCACCAGGTCCGCGACGAGCGGATCATGGTCGGACGTGCGCACCGGAACCGTCGGGTCGGCGGCGTTGTCGACCGCGAAATCGCTGTTGACGCGGGCGTGGTGCAGCGTCGCGATCGTGGTGTCGAGCACCGCGTCGTTCACCAGTGCGTGGTCGAGCGTCTGCGTGTTGCCCTCGAACACGTACGAGTACTGCTGCGCGACCGGCTTGGTGCCGATCAGGTTCGTCAGCGGACGCGTCACGGCGCTGTCGCCGTGCAGCAGCACGGTGCCCTCGGCGGCCGGCGTGCCGGCGATGATCCCCATCACGTCCACGTAGCCGTCGCTGAAGTCGAACGCGTTGTAGTCGCCGATCAGCACCAGCGGCTGCGTCGCGTCGGCCTGGATCGATTCCACCAGTTCCGACACGCGGATCGCCTGCTGCCGGCGCTTGCCGCGCGAGCGGTCGCCGTCGGTGCCCCAGATCGCGCGCGGCGACGGGTCGTTGACGTCGAGCAGCGACAGCGTGTGGTTCAGCAGCACGGCGAGCGGGTAGTCGCTGCCGTTCTCGCCGCGCACCGTGGCCTGCAGCAGCAGCGGCGGACGGTCGAACAGGAGGTTGTCGACCGTGCCGTCGGGCCGGATCAGCGGTTCGCCGACGAACTGCTCGGCGACCGAACCCACCGTGACGCGCGGCGCGCCGTCGCCGGTCGGCGCGGTCTTCACGAAGAAGCCGAGGCGCTGGCTGCCGCTGGTGGAGAGCAGGTGCGCCTCGTAGCCCGGGCTCGTCGGGCAGGTGCCGAACTCGTCGTCGTTGATCGCGCGGGCGAGCCGGCGGGCGGTCTCGAGGTTGGCGATCTCGACGAGACCGACGATGTCCGGCGTGCGCAGGTAGTTGCAGAACACGTCGGTCAGCTTCTCGAGGCGGGCCAGCGGCACCGACTCCCCGCCGGACAGGTTCTCGATGTTGTAGCTGCCCACCCGGATCGCGCCTTCCTCCGCGACCGGCACCGCCGCGACGGTCGCGCCGCCCGACAGGCCGAGACCGGCGTGGTCGCCGATCAGCAGCGTGAAATCGCCGCGGTCGTAATAGAGGATGCCTTCCATGCCGTCGACCTGCGTGCCCGCGTCGACGAACAGCGGCGTGCCGCCGACCAGGCCCGTGCTCTCGACGCGCAGGCGCTCGGGATTGCGGTCGAAGATCGGGATCGCGTGGCCTTCGGGCAGCGGCGTCGCGTCGAGCGCGGCGATGCCGGGCTCGCGCGCCGGGCGCGGCGTCGCCGGCAGCGTCACGTGGAAATCGCCGAACGCATTGGTCGGACCGACCACGCGCGCCGACGGCAGCACGACGCGCATGCCCTGGTAGCGGCCGAGTGCGCCGGTGCCGACGCCCGCCGACAGCACGGACGCGTCGAGTTCCACGACGTCGGGCAGCGCCGCGCCGGTCGACAGCACGGAAAGCGAGCTGCTGCCGAGCTGCGTCAGCGGATAGCCGTGCGGCGTTCGCGAGAACAGGCTCACGCGCCCGGCGACGCGGACACGGTGACCGACCACCGCGCCCGCCGGCGGCGCGTCGTTCGTGAACACGAACACGCCTTCGGCGGTCGCGGCGTCGCCGTCGTCCTCGCCCGGCGCGCTCTGGATGAAGTAGCCGTTGCCGCGCAGCGCGGTGACGACGCCTTCGGTCACGACTTCGGTACCGATGGCGAGCGGGGAGCCGAGGCCGTCGCCCTGGATTTCGGCGATCGTCGCGCGGGCGACGATCGACAGGCCGATGGTGGTGCCGGCGCTGCGCGCCTGGTCGTCCGTGACGGTGACCGCCAGCGCGACGGGGCCCGGCGCGGTGCCGTCGGGGATCGTCGTCGAAAGCGAGAACGTCAGGTCACCGGCGATGGCGTCGCCGTGCGTGCCATCGTCGTGCAGCGCCTGCGCGGCGCTGCCCCCGACCGGTGTCAGGTCGGCCTGCACGGCGAGGCTGGTGCTGTCGGGCCCGGTGCCCGGAACGACCGCGACGGTCAGCAGCGTCGCATCGCCGGCGGCGAGCGAGGCTGGACTCGCGGCGCCGTCGGCGACCGGATCGGTCGTGACGGGGCCGCCGCCACAGGTCGCGGCGTGCGCCCCCAGGCCGTCGAAGGTGTCGCCTGCGAAGCCGTCCCACTGGCCGGCCGGATCGAAGGCGTCGGTGCCGTCGGTGTCGCCGGCGCAGACGCCCGCCCTGCGCCGGATCGTGTTGTCCGCGGTCGACGCCGCGCCGGTGCCCCACTGCGAACCGGGGTCGAACCCGACCTGGCCGACGACGTCGAGCACCGTGGTGCCGCGGCGCAGGACGACGGCATCGTCGCCGTTGAACCAGCCGCTCGAGTTCGTCTGGTCGGCGACGGCGAGGATCGCCGCGGCCGCGCTGCCGTGGGCGACGACGTGGACGTCGCCGTCGGCGACGGTGCCCGCGAGATCGAGCGTCAGCCCCGCGGTCGTGCTGCCGTTGAAGAAGAACTGCAGCGAGTAGTCGCCGGCGGCGAGATCCACCGGTGCGCCGGTGCCGTTCCAGAGTTCCAGGGCCTTGTTGTTGCTGCTGCCCTCGATCACTTCCGAGATCAGCAGGTCGGCGGGCGCGGCCTGGGCCGCGGCGAGCGGCAGCAGGGTGAGGCAAAGCAGGGCGTGCAGGCGCGTGCGATGGCGCATGAGGTCACCTTCGAGGGGGTCGGAAAGCCGCCTGCGGACCGGACACCCCCGGAAGGGGGCCCCTGCCGGACCGTGACGGGGATCGCAGTTTAAATCGGAAAATGCTTCGCACGCATGACAGACTTCGCCCCTCGTTTCACCGGACATTCCTTCATGACCGACCCCACCAACCAGCGCGCCCTCGAGCAGGGCATCACCACCGACCTGCGCGACCGCCTGAGCTACGGCGGCTATCTGCAGCTCGACACGCTGCTGTCGGCGCAGAAGCCGCTGTCCGACCCGCCGCACCACGACGAGATGCTGTTCATCGTGCAGCACCAGGTGGCGGAGCTCTGGCTGAAGCTGGTGATCCACGAACTGCGGGCGGCGATCGCCTGCCTGCAGCAGGACCGGCTGGGCGCGATGCAGAAGATCCTCTCGCGCGTGAAGCAGGTCCAGAAACAGCTGCACGAGCAGTGGTCGGTGCTGGAGACGCTGACGCCGGCCGATTACCTGCAGTTCCGCGACATCCTCGGGCCGGCGTCCGGGTTCCAGTCGCTGCAGTACCGGATCGTCGAGTTCCTGCTGGGGAACAAGAACGCCGACATGACCCGGGTGTTCGCGCACGATCCGGCCGGCAACGCCGAGCTGGCCGCGGTGCTCGCCGCGCCCAGCCTGTACGACGAATTCCTGCGCCACCTGCACCGTCGCGGCTACGCGGTGCCGGCACACCTGGTCGAGCGCGACTGGTCGCAGCCGCACCGGCGCGACGCCGCGCTGATCCCGCTGTTCAAGACGATCTACGAGGACACGACGGCGCACTGGGACGCGTATGCCGTCGCCGAGCAGCTGGTGGACATCGAAGTCAGCTTCCAGATCTGGCGGTTCCGCCACATGAAGGCGGTCGAGCGGATCATCGGGTACCGGCGCGGCACCGGCGGCAGTTCCGGCGTCGGTTTCCTGAAGCAGGCGATGGACCTGACGTTCTTCCCGGAACTGTTCGAGGTGCGCACGGTGCTCGGCACATGATCACCAGCGACATCGTGCTGCTGGGCCTGATCGCGGCGACGCTCGGCGCGATCTTCTGGGCCGCGAGCGGACCGACGCCGGCGCTGAAGACCTTCTTCAAGTGGGTGCCGGCGCTGCTGCTGTGCTACTTCATCCCGGCGATCTACAACACCGTCGGGCTGATCGACGGGCACGCGACGAAGCTCTACAACCCGGTCGCGCGCGACGTGCTGCTGCCGGCCGCGCTGGTGCTGCTGACGCTGTCGATCGACCTGCCGGCGATCGCGAAGCTGGGGCCGAAGCTGCTGCTGGTGTTCTGCGCCGGCACGGCCGGCGTGATGATCGGCGCGCCGGTCGCGTTCCTGGCGATGTCCGTGATCCATCCGGAAACCGTCGCCGGCGACACATGGGCCGGCATGGCGGCCCTCGCCGGCAGCTGGATCGGCGGCGGTGCGAACATGGTGGCGATGCGCGAGGTCTGGGGCGTGGAAGCGACCACGTTCGGCCAGTTCGCGGTGGTGGACGTGGCGGTCGCGAGTCTGTGGATGGCGGTGCTGCTGTTCCTCGCCGGGCGCTCGGCCGACATCGACGCGCGCCGCGGCGTCGACACGCGCGCGCTCGACGAGATGAAGGCGAAGATGGCGGCGTTCGAGGCCGCGAACGCGCGCATTCCGAACCTGACGGACCTGATGGTGATCGTCGGCGTCGCGTTCGGCGGCGTCGGTCTCGCCCATGCCCTCGCCGGCCCGATCGCCCGGTGGTTCGGCGCGACGTTCGACTGGGCCTCGCGTTACAGCCTCGACTCTGCGTTCGTCTGGGTCGTGGTGATCGCCACGACGATCGGACTGATGCTGAGTTTCACGCGGGCCCGGCGCCTCGAGGCGGCCGGCGCGTCCAAGCTCGGCGCGGTGATGCTGTACTTCCTGATCGCCTGCATCGGCATGCAGATGGACCTGCTGGCGCTGCTCGACCGGCCGTGGCTGTTCCTGCTCGGCGTCATCTGGATGGCCACGCACGTGCTCGTGCTGTGGCTCGCCGCGAAGCTGCTGCGCGTGCCGCTGTTCTATTTCGCGATCGGCTCGCAGGGCAACATCGGCGCCGCGGCCTCGGCCCCGGTGGTCGCGGCCGCGTTCCATCCCTCGCTGGCGCCGGTGGGCGTGCTGCTGGGTACCGTGGGATATGCGACGGGCACGTACCTGGCCTACCTCGTCGGCGTGATGCTCAAGGCGCTCGCCGGCGCGTGAACGCCCGGCGCGCATTGACGCCCCCGGCCGCAGCGGTTAAACCTTCCGGGCCTCACGGCGCCCCGGAACGCGTTTCGCGGTCGCCCGGGCCCGTCCAGCCATCCACCAGGGGAGAGACCGCATGAGCGGCGCCACCGTCACCGACCAGGGTCCGATCCCTGAATACACCCAGCTGATGGGTCACCCGCGTCCGCTGTGGATGCTGTTCATGACGGAATTCTGGGAGCGCTTCGCGTTCTACGGCATCCGCTGGGCGCTCGTGCTGTACATCGTGGCGCAGTTCCACGGCGGTGACGGCAGCGGCCAGGCGCCGGCGAACCAGACCTACGGCGCGTATCTGGCGCTCGTGTACGCGGCGGCGATCTTCGGCGGCTATGTGGCCGACCGGATCATCGGCTACCAGCGATCGATCCTGCTCGGGGCGGTGATCATGGCCGCCGGCCTGTTCATGATCGCG
>CBIHMN010000091.1:0-7553 GCA_966211005.1 uncultured Arenimonas sp. | reverse complement strand
AGCTGACGCAGGTGCTGATGAAGCGCGGCGTCAAGGTGAAGTTCGCGATCCATCCGGTCGCCGGACGCATGCCCGGGCACATGAACGTGCTGCTGGCGGAGGCCGGCGTGCCGTACGACCTGATCGCGGACATGGACGACATCAACCCGGAGTTCCCGACGACCGACGTGTCGCTGGTGATCGGCGCCAACGACGTCGTCAACCCGGTCGCGAAGACCGACCCGGCGTCGCCGATCTACGGCATGCCGATCCTCGACGTCGTGAACTCGAAGAACACGATCGTGATCAAGCGCGGCAAGGGCACCGGCTTCGCCGGCATCGAGAACGCGCTGTTCTACGCCGACAACACGCGGATGCTGTACGGCGATGCCGCGGCGGCGGTCGCGTCGCTGGTGTCGGAACTCAAGGCGATCGACGGCGGGCACTGACCGCGGGGGATCGCTCAGCGCGCGAGCCGCCACGCCAGCGGCAGGGCCAGCGCCAGCATCGCCACGTCCCAGGCGTCGGTGCCATGCCGCAGCAGTTCGCCCGCCAGCACCGGGCCGAGACGCCGCGCCGATTCGAGCGGGCTGATGCCGATCAGCGACGCCATCTGCGTCGCCGTCACCATCCAGAGGCCGATCGCGATCGCGGTGGCGGTGGCCACGGTCGCGAGCGCGGCGCGGGTACGACCCGGCGGCGCGGCCGCCAGCCGCAGCATCAGCGCCATGTCGACCGCCGCGAGCAGGCCCATCCATGCCGCCGGGGTTCGCAGCCACAGGTAGACGCCGACCCAGGCCGCGACGACGCCGAGCACCCCGACGACGAGCGAGAACAGCGGGAAGATCCACGGGACACCGGGACGTGAATGCAGGGTGGGCGGCAATGCGTTCTTCCCGGGGCAGGCGGGCTAAAATAGCCGTCTTTGCAGCGGGGTGGTATGCAGTGAGCTATTCACGGACCAGCGAGCCGGTGAAGTTCGAGCGCGACTGCGCCGCCGTGATGGTGCCGCAGGGCGAAGCCGTGACCCTGCCGGCCGGCACGACCGGCTACATCACGCAGGCCCTCGGCGGTTCGTTCACCGTGTTCGTGGACGGCAACCTGTTCCGCATCGCCGGCGAGGATGCCGACGCGATCGGCAAGGTGCCGCCGCCGCCGCTGCAGCTGCCCGAAGGCGCGGGCGACGCCGAAGTCGAACGCATGGTCTGGGACCAGCTGCGCACGTGCTTCGACCCCGAGATCCCGGTGAACATCGTCGACCTCGGGCTCGTCTACGACTGCGACCTCGGCCGCGACGCGGAAGGCGAGCGCACCGTCGCGATCCGGATGACGCTGACCGCACCGGGCTGCGGCATGGGGGACATCCTCGTCGAGGACGTCCGCACGAAGGTTGAAGCAGTGCCGACGATCGCCGAGGCCGACGTCGAACTCGTGTTCGACCCGCCGTGGAACCAGACGATGATGTCGGACGCGGCCCGGCTCGAAACCGGGATGTTCTGAGGCCGGCGCCGCTAGTCTGCCCACATCCGCAGCAGCTGCGAGTGCACCTGCGACAGCTGGAGGAACCCGGCGCCGACACTGCCCTCGCGGGCGTGCAGCGCGCGGCGGGTCTGGTCGAGCGTGAACAGGATCTCGCGCTGGCGCGGGTCGCGCAGGCGGCTCTGGATCCAGCCGACGGCGGCCCGCCGCTCGCCACGCGTCACCGGCGCCACGCGGTGCAGCGCGCCGCAGTCGTAGACGACGAGCGCGCCCGCAGGCAGTTTCACCGGGGTTTCGCCGGCCGCCGAGTCGATCACCAGTTCGCCGCCTTCGTAGTCCTCCGGCGGTGTCAGGAACAGCGTCCACGCCAGATCGGTGCGCAGCGGCGGCTCGCCCATCAGCGCGTCGTCGACGTGCGGTGCGTACTCGTCGCCGACACCGTAGCGGCTCAGCAGCGGCGCGCCGAACCGGGCCGGGCGCGCCCACGCCGCGAGCGTCGGGTGCGCCGCCACCGCCGCCACGACGTCCTTCGCGAGGGCCGCGACGCCGGCGGCGTCGCGGTCGAGCTGGCGATTGCGCTTCGCGTCGCGGGCCGCCCAGCCGGCGGTGGCGCGCCCGTCGATGTCCGGCGCGGTGTCGAAGACGGCGCAGGCACGGGCCGCGGCGGCGGAGTCGAGGACGTCGGCGATGCAGAGCAGGGTCATGTTGTCGAGAATCGTTTGCATTTGGAGGCGGCGCGCCGATAATACCCGCTCCCTCCGCGATGGACCCGGATCGCCATGACCCGCCTGAAACTGTGGACCCGCCTCGGTACCTGTGCCGCCGCGTCGATGCCGCTGGCGATGCTCTCGCTGGGCGCGTTCGCCAGCGAAGGCGGCGAGGGAGGCGAGGGGGGCGAAGGCGGCGAGGCCGGCGCGACGCCGTCGCAGTACCGGCTGCTGCTCGACCCGGCGAGCGACCCGAGCTACGACGCCGGCACCGCCCTGCGCGACTACGCCGCGACGGCGCATGCCGCCTATGCCGAGGCCGAGGACGCCGCGCAGACCCTGCGCCGGGCGATCGCCGCGCTGCGCGACGCGCCGTCCGAGGCGACGCTCGCCGCCGCGCGCGAGGCGTGGACGGCCGCGCGCGCGCCGTATCTGCGCACCGAGGCGTATCGCTATTACGACGGCCCGATCGACGGGCCGGCGACCGGCACCCGCGCGGCGGGACCGGAGGGCCGCATCAACGCGTGGCCGTTGAACGAAGCCGTGATCGACGGCGTCGCCGGCGACGAGTCGGCCGGGCTGGTCAATGCGCTCGACGTGCCGCTGACGCGCGAAACGATCCTGCAGCGCGACCAGGTGAGCGACGAAGCCGACGTCACCACCGGCTGGCACGCGATCGAATTCCTGCTCTGGGGCCAGGACCACCGCGCCGACGGTCCCGGGGACCGGCCGGCCACCGATTTCCTGCCCGGCGATCCGGCGCGCGAACGGCGTGGCGAATACCTCGCGCTGCTCGCCGACCAGCTGGCCGACGACCTGCAGTGGCTGCGCGACCAGTGGGACCCGCAGGCCGACGACAGCTACGCGCGCTTCTTCCTCGCGCTGGAGCCGCACGAAGCCGTCGGAAGGGTGCTCACCGGCGCCGCGAATCTCGCCGGGCACGAGCTGGCCTCCGAGCGCCTCGCCGTCGGGCTCGATTCGGGCGCGCAGGAAGACGAGCAGAGCTGTTTCAGCGACACCACGCACCAGGATTTCGTGTTCGCGCTGGAGGGCATCCGCATCGCGTGGTACGGCCGCGACGGGAAGGGACTCGCCAGCGTGCTGCGGCCGCTGCGCCCGGCCCTCGCCGACGATCTCGATGCCCGCTTCGCGAAAGCCGAGGCGGCCATCGCGGCGATGCCCCGGCCGTTCGACCGGATGCTCGCCTCCGCGCCGGACAGCGCCGGACGCGCCGCCGGCGAGGCCGCGGTCACCGCGCTGCAGGAACTCGGCGCCGGCCTGCGCGATGCCGGCAACGCCCTCGGCGTGCTGGTGATCGTTTCCGGCGTATGAAACGCCTCGCCGTGCTCGTCGCCGGCGTGCTCGCCGCCGGCGGCCTCGCGGCGGGCCGCGAGGCGATCGCGCCGGGCGGCGCGTTGACGCGGCCGCTCGACAACCGCGAGGCGTTCACCCGGCCGGCGCCCGGGCTGTCGCCGAAGGAACTGCGCGACTTCAATTTCGGCAATCGCCTGTTCAACACCAACTGGGCGGTCGCGCCGGCCTCGGTCGACGCGTTCGACGGGCTCGGGCCGGTGTTCAACCGCGTGTCGTGCTCCGGCTGCCATCTGCGCGACGGCCGCGGCCGGCCGCCGGTCGACGGCGAGGACGAGATGCTGTCGATGCTCGTGCGGCTCAGCGTGCCCGGCGTCGCCGCCGATGGCGGCCCGGTGCCGCATCCGGCGTACGGCGACCAACTGAACGATCGCGCGATCCCGGGCGTCCGGGCGGAAGGGCGCGCGCGCATCGAATGGCGCGAGCTGCCCGGGAGCTACCCCGACGGAACCGCGTACTCGCTGCGTGCACCGACGCTGGCGATCGACGGCGCGGCATTCGGCGAGCTCGCCGACGACGTGCTGTTCTCCGCGCGCGTCGCGCCCGCGATGCCCGGACTGGGGCTGCTCGGGGCCGTGCCGGAAAGCGCGATCGTCGCCCTGGAGGACCCCGATGATCGCGACGGCGACGGCATCTCCGGCCGGGCCAACCGCGTATGGGATCCGGTGACGCAGCGCGAAGCGCTCGGCCGTTTCGGCTGGAAGGCGAACCAGGCGACGCTGCTGACGCAGACGGCCGGCGCCGCGAACGGCGACATGGGCCTGACCACCCGCGTGCATCCGGACGAGAACTGCATCGACGGCCAGTCCGAATGCGGCCTCGCCAAGCGCGGCGGCGATGGCGTGGACCTCCGCGACGCGCATCTCGACAAGCTCGTGTTCTACCTCGAAACACTGGCGGTTCCGGCGCGCCGCGTGGTCGACGCCGACGCCGAAGCGCGCGGCGAACGGCTGTTCTCGCGGCTCGGCTGCGGAGGCTGCCATCGCCCCGTGCTCGAGACGGCCGCCGACGCCATGCCGGCGCTGCTCGCCGGGCAGACCTTCGCGCCATACACCGACCTGCTGCTGCACGACATGGGCCCGGGACTGGCCGACGGCCGCCCCGATTTCCGCGCGGACGGGCGCGAATGGCGCACGCCGCCGCTCTGGGGGCTCGGCCTGGTGCCGACGACCAACGGTCATAGTTTCTATCTGCACGACGGCCGCGCGCGGTCGCTCGAAGAGGCGGTCCTGTGGCACGGCGGCGAGGCGGAACGGGCCCGCCAAGGCTTTGAAAACCTTTCCAGCGAAGACCGGGAAGCGGTGCTCGCCTTCCTGCGCAGTGTGTAGTCCTGCTCACGCTTCACGAAGCTGTCCGACGCGCGCGATTTCCACGTTGCCGGACGTCTTGACACTCCTCGGAACCGCACGCTAGGTTCCGCCGGGTGTCGCGCAGCGTGAACTGCGTCACACGTCCGGGTGGCGCGAAATTCCCTGCTACGAAAAACAAGAGGCCGAACAAGGCCTGCGCGGGGAACGTTTTGCCCAGGGGCCCGGGGCATGGATGCGAACGAGGCCGCTCCGCGGCCCTTCTCTTGCCACCTTTTCGGGGATACACAACTCGTGAACCAGAACTCCCGCAAGTTCCGCGTGCGCAGTCTCGTCGTCGCCACCACCCTGGCCCTGGCCGGCACCGCCGCCGCCGCGCCGCGCGTCGACACCGCCGGGCTCGAAGCCGGCCGCCAGTTCGACCGTTTCGTCGTCAAGTTCCGTGACGGCTCGCCCGAGCAGACCAACCCGGCCGAACTGCGGCGCGCGCTCGCCGCCGCGTCGGTGTCGGCGAACCAGATGATCCAGGGCGCGTCCGCGCAGCGTGGCGGCTCGCCCGGCAAGCCGGTCGTCGCCGAACACGTGCGCCGCATGTCGCTGGGCGCCGACGTCATCTCCGTGTCGCGCAAGCTCGGCCGCGCCGACGCGCAGGCGCTGATGGCGCAGATCGCGCGCAACCCGAACGTCGAGTTCGTGCAGGTCGACCGCCTGCTGCAGCACGCGCTGACGCCGAACGACACCAGCTACAGCCAGCAGTGGGGCTACACCGACGCCGACGCCGGCATCCGCGCGAACCAGGCCTGGGATCTGGCGAACGGCGCGGGCGTGATCGTCGCGGTGCTCGACACCGGCTACGTCACGCATTCCGACCTGGGCGCGAACATCCAGGGCGGCTACGACTTCATCAACGACGCCGCGGTCGCCGCCGACGGCAACGGCCGCGATTCCAATCCGGCCGATCCGGGCGACGCGTACGGCGGTTACCCGTCGAGCTGGCACGGCACGCACGTCGCCGGCACCGTCGCGGCGGTGACGAACAACGGCAAGGGCGTCGCCGGCACCGCATGGGGCGCGAAGGTCATGCCGGTGCGCGTGCTCGGCAAGGGTGGCGGTTACACGTCCGACATCGCCGACGCGATCACGTGGTCGTCCGGCGGCACGGTGTCCGGCGTCACCTCGCTCACCGGTTCGGCGGTCGCCAAGGTCATCAACATGTCGCTCGGCGGTCCGGGTGCCTGCGACACGCTGACCCAGAACGCGATCAACGGCGCGGTCGGTCGCGGCACGACGGTGGTCGTCGCCGCCGGCAACGACAACGCCAACGCGTCGGGCTTCTCGCCGTCGAGCTGCGCCAACGTCGTCAACGTCGCGTCGGTCACCTCGTCGAGCGCGCGCTCGAGCTTCTCGAACTACGGCACGTCGATCGACGTGTCCGCGCCGGGCTCGAACATCCTGTCGACGCTGAACTCGGGCACGTCCGGCCCGTCGACCGAGAGCTACGCGTCGTACAACGGCACGTCGATGGCGTCGCCGCACGTCGCCGGCGCGGTCGCGCTGGCGCAGAGCCGTCGCCTCGCCACCGGCCAGGCGCTGTGGACCCCGGCCCAGGTCGAGACGCAGCTCAAGGCCACCGCGTATCCGCTCTCGGGCAGCTGCTCGGGCGGCTGCGGCGCCGGCATCATCGACGCCTACGCGCTGGTGCAGGCCGCCGGCGGCACGTCGTCGAACACGCCGCCGGTGTCGAACTTCACATTCACCACCAGCGGCCTGACGGCGAACTTCACCAGCACCGCCACCGACAGCGACGGCTCGATCGCGTCGCGCAGCTGGAACTTCGGCGACGGCACCACGAGCACCGCGACCAACCCGGCCAAGACGTATTCGGCTGCCGGCACGTACAACGTGTCGCTGACGGTCACCGACGACGACGGCGCCACGCACAGCGTCACGAAGTCGGTGACGGTGAGCAGCGGCGGCGGTGGCGGCACGACGCTGACCAAGGGCACCCCGGTGACGGGCCTGGCCGCGACCACCGGCAACTCGCTGTACTACACGATGTCGGTCCCGGCCGGTTCGACCAACCTGACGTTCACGATGTCGGGCGGCACCGGCGACGCCGACATGTACGTGCAGTTCGGCGCCAACCCGACCGACAGCTCGTACGTCTGCCGCCCGTACCTCAACGGCAACAACGAGACCTGCACGATCGCGGCGCCGTCGGCCGGCACGTACCACGTGCGGGTGAAAGCGTACTCGTCGTTCTCCGGCGTGAGCCTCGTGGGCAACTACACCGCCGGCGGCGGTGGCGGCGGCCCGCAGACGTACACGAACGGCACCGACTACACGATCAACGACAACGCGACGGTCGAAAGCCCGATCACGGTCTCCGGCCGCAGCGGCAACGCGCCGTCGTCGGCGTCGATCTCGGTCAACATCGTGCACACGTGGAAGGGCGACCTGCGCGTCGACCTCGTCGCGCCGGACGGTTCGCTGTACAACCTGCACAACCGCACGGGCAGCAGCACCGACAACGTGATCGGCACCTTCAGCCGCAACCTGTCGAGCGAGGCGCTCAACGGCACGTGGAAGCTCCGCGTCCGCGACTACGCCAGCGGTGACACCGGCTACATCAACACCTGGTCGATCACCTTCTGATCGCCCGCACCCATTGCTCCACTTCCGACCCCGGCTCCGGCCGGGGTCTTTTTTT
>CBIHMN010000090.1:0-7622 GCA_966211005.1 uncultured Arenimonas sp. | reverse complement strand
CGAACTTGACGCGCTCCTTCGCCATCTCCTCGGGCTTCTTCTTGCCCATCGCGCGACGCAGCAGGTCGGCACCCCCGAGCGAGTAGCCGGCGAGCACCTGCGCGATCTGCATCACCTGTTCCTGGTAGACGATGACGCCGTAGGTCGGCTTCAGGATCGGTTCCAGCAGGGGGTGCGGGTAGCTCACCTCGGCGCGGCCGTGGCGGCGGTCGATGAAGTCGTCGACCATGCCGGCGCCGAGCGGACCGGGGCGATACAGCGCGGCGAGCGCGATCAGGTCCTCGAAGTTCGAAGGCTGCAGCTTCTTGATGTAGTCCTTCATGCCGCGCGATTCGAACTGGAACACCGCGGTGGTCTGTCCCTTCGACAGCAGCGCGTAGGTGTCCGGGTCGTCGAGCGGCAGCGCCAGCACGTCCAGCGGCGGCACGCCGGCGCGTTCGCGGCGCGCGTTGATGGCCTTGACCGCCCAGTCGATGATGGTGAGCGTGCGCAGGCCGAGGAAGTCGAACTTCACCAGCCCGACCGCCTCGACATCGTCCTTGTCGAACTGCGTCACCACCGAGCGCGCGGTCTCGCCCTTCGCCACCTGCTCGCCGAACAGCGGCGTGAAGTCGGTCAGCGGCGTCGGCGCGATCACCACGCCGCCGGCGTGCTTGCCGGCGTTGCGCGTCAGGTCCTCGAGGCTGCGCGCGAGGTCGACGAGGTCGCGCACGTCCTCCTCGGCGCGGTAGCGCGCGATCAGCTCCGACGACGCGAGGTCGGCGTTCTTCCGGGCGGCCTCGCTCAGGCCGAGCGCGTCGTCGAGCGTGATGCCGAGCGTGTTCGGGATCAGCTTGGCGACGCCGTCGACGAATCCGTACGGATGCCCGAGCACGCGGCCGCAGTCGCGCACCGCGGCCTTCGCCGCCATCGTGCCGTACGTGATGATCTGGCTGACCTTGTCGCGCCCGTACTTGCGCGCGACGTAGTCGATCACCGCGTCGCGCCCGTCCATGCAGAAGTCGATGTCGAAGTCGGGCATCGACACGCGTTCGGGGTTCAGGAAGCGCTCGAACAGCAGGTCGTAGCGGATCGGGTCGAGGTCGGTGATGCCGAGCGACCACGCGACCAGCGAACCGGCGCCGGAACCGCGCCCCGGGCCGACCGGGATGTCGTTGCGCTTCGACCAGCCGATGAAGTCGGCGACGATCAGGAAGTAGCCCGGGAAGCCCATCGCGGTGATCACGTCGAGCTCGGTGTCGAGCCGCGCGCGATACGCCGCCGCGTCGTGGCCGGCCGCCATCTCGAAGCGCGACAGCCGCTCGTCGAGGCCGCGATGGGCTTCGGCGCGGATCCAGCTGTCGAGCGTATGGCCCTCGGGCACCGGGAAATCCGGCAGGTAGTACTTGCCGAGGCTCAGTTCGAGATTGCAGCGCATCGCCAGCTCGACGGTGTTCTGCAGCGCCTCGGGCAGGTCGGCGAACAGTTCCGCCATCTGCTCCGGCGATTTGAGGTACTGCTCGGGCGAGTAGTCGCGCGGCCGCCGCGGGTCGTCCAGCACGCGGCCGGTGGCGATGCACACGCGCGCCTCGTGCGCCTCGAAATCGTCCCTGTCGAGGAAGCGCACGTCGTTGCTCGCGAGCAGCGGCAGGTCGTGCCGGCCGGCGAGCGCCACCGCGGCGGCATTGAACGCCTCCTCGCCGTCGCGGCCGGTGCGCGTGAGTTCCAGGTAGAGGCGGTCGGGGAACACTTCCTGCCATTGCACGAGCACGCGTTCGGCCTGCTCGGCCTTGCCGGCGGCGAGCGCGTGGCCGACGAGGCAGTGGCGGCCGGCGATCGCGATCAGTCCCTCGCAGTCGCCGTAGAGCCAGTCGGGCTGGATCGCGACGTGGTCGCCGGCGTGCCCTTCGAGGTAGGCGCGGCTGATCAGCCGCGACAGCGACAGGTAGCCGGCGCGGTTCTGGCACAGCAGCGTCAGGCGCGACGGCGTGCCGCCGCCGTCCGCGGCGAGGTACAGGTCGGCGCCGGCGATCGGCTTCACGCCGCCCGCCTCGGCCGCCTTGTGGAACTTCACCAGCGCGAACAGGTTGCTCGTGTCGGTGACGGCCACGGCGGGCATGCCGAGCGCCGCGCAGCGCCCCACGAGGTCCGGGATGCGGATGGTGGAGTCGGTGAGCGAATACTCGCTGTGCAGGTGCAGATGGACGAATCGGGGCGCCATGCCGGATACCGCGGGGCCGACCCGCAGTTTACCCCGCGGCTCCGCGCGCGCGGCAGCCGCGCGCGCGGTCGACGGCCCGCGTCAGAAGACGCGCAGGCCTTCGTCCATCGGTCCCGGATCGACGTAATGCTGCTGGCGGACGCGATGCATCCGCTCCCACAGCGCGCCCTCCTCGAGCCGCGCGGCGAGCCAGCGCTCGCGATCCGGATGGCCGCCGGCTTCGTCGCGGAAGCGGCAGAAGTCGCGGAAATCCTCCAGCTCCTCGGCCACCATCGGCCACGCGAGCTCGACGAGCAGCGCGTCGTCGAGCCGGCCGACGAGCGGCTGGTCGTCGGGGATCAGGTCGCCGGCGGCTTCCACGTACGCCAGCAGCCGTTCGACGCGCATCGCCAGCGCGGCGTCGATGGCCCAGTCGGGATCGGCGGCGAGCGCGCGCAGTTCGCGCAGGCGACCGAGGCGTGCCTGCAGCAGGTCCTCGGCCTGGTCGCGCGGCAACGCCAGCAGCCACGCGGCGATGCTGGCGAGCGCGTCGGCGTCCACGTGCGGCGCGTCCGGATGCAGGCCGTGCAGCAGGTCGTTGAACCCGGCGATCGCGGCCGGGGCCAGAGCGAGCGGCGGCCGGCCGGAAACCGGCGGCACCGATCGCAGGGGCAGGGCGGACCCTGCGGGAAGGGGAGCGGGATGGCGCATGACACACCTCCTGCGCCGGCCTCGGGGATGCTGCGCGCGGCTGGTCGGCTCGGGTGCCGCGTGCAGCCGCATCCACCGGATGCGCCTCCGGTCTACGCCTGCGCTTCGGCCGTGTCAAACAGTCCGGGCGCGAGGCACGCGCGCACCGGCGCGAAGCTGCGGCGGTGCTGCGCGCACGGCCCCAGCCGCCGCAGCGCCGCGAAATGCTCGGGCGTGGAATAGCCCTTGTGCAGCGCGAATCCGTATCCGGGGTGCACGACTTCGAGCGCGCGCATCACCGCGTCGCGCGCGGTCTTGGCGAGGATCGAGGCGGCCATGATCGCCGGCTCGATCGCGTCGCCGCCGACGATCGCCCGCGCGCGGCACGGCAGTCCCGGCGGCAGCCGGTTGCCGTCGACGAGCACGCGTTCGGCGACCGGGGCCAGCCCGCAGACCGCGCGCGTCATGCCGAGCATCGTCGCGTGGTAGATGTTCAGCCGGTCGATGTCGGCGACGTCGATCAGTTCGACGCGCCACGCGAGCGCGCGCTCGCGGATCAGCGGCGCCAGCGCCTCGCGGCGCGCTTCGGTGAGCACCTTGGAATCGTCGAGGCCGTCGATCGGGCGCGCGGGATGCAGGATCACCGCCGCGACCGCGACCGGGCCGGCGAGCGGCCCGCGCCCGGCTTCGTCGACCCCGGCGACGCGCAGCCGGCGCGTCACGGCGCCGTCGCCAGCGCCGACACCGCCGCGGCGGCGCCTTCCGACGCCTCGCCGCGCAGCCGCGCATGGATCGCGTGGTAGCGCGGCAGCAGCGCGGCGCGCGCGTCGGCGTCGTCGAACCAGCCGCTCACGGCCGCCGCGAGGTTTTCCGGCGTGCAGTCGTCCTGCATCAGCTCGGGCACGATCGGCTCGTTGGCCAGCACGTTCGGCAGGCTGTAGCGATTCACCTTCATCAGGCCCAGGCCCATCACCAGCCGATAGGTGAGCGACGAGATGCGATAGCCGACGACCATCGGCCGCTTCGCCAGCATCGCTTCCAGCGCGGCGGTGCCGGACGCCAGCAGCACCACGTCGGCGGCGGTCATCGCCGCGTGCGCGTCGCCGTCGAGCACCTGCACCGCGGCGAACGGCGCGCGCGCGAGTTCGAGATCGATCGCGGCGCGACAGGCGGCGTTCGCCGCCGGCACCAGCACCTGCAGGCCCGGGCGCGCCGCGGCGACGAGCCGCGCGGCGGCCAGGAAGTCCGGCCACAGCCGGCGGATCTCGCCGAGCCGGCTGCCGGGCAGCACCGCCAGCACCGGTGCGTCCGGATCGACGCCGAGCCGCGCGCGCGCGGCACCGCGATCGGGCTGCAGCGGCATCGCGTCGGCGAGCGGATGGCCGACGAAGCGCGCATCGATGCCGTGCCGCGCGTAGATCGGCGGTTCCATCGGGAACAGGCACAGCACCAGGTCGGCGCTGCGGCCGATCCGCGCCGCGCGTTTCTCGCGCCACGCCCAGACCGACGGGCTGACGTAATGCACGGTGCGGATCCCGGCCTGCTTCAGCGACCGTTCCAGACCGAGATTGAAGTCGGGGGCGTCGATGCCGACGAACACGTCGGGCCGCCACGCCAGCAGCCGTCGCCGCAGCGACGCGCGCAGGCGGAGGAGCCGCGGCAGGTGCCGCACGACTTCGGCCAGCCCCATCACCGCCAGCTCGCCGCAGTCGTGCCACGCGTCCAGGCCCGCGGCGCGCATCGCCGGCCCGCCGACGCCGGCGAACTCCGCGTCCGGGTGCAGGCGGCGCAGGGCCTCCAGCAATCCGGCGCCGAGCAGGTCGCCGGAGGCTTCGCCGGCGACCAGCGCGATGCGCAGCGGCCGGGTCGAACCGGCGGGAGCGGAAACGGCGGCCAACGGCGTGCCGCGGTCAGCGCAGCAGGCCGCGCTCGCTGCGCTCGAGGAACTCGAGCATCAGCCGCACGTCCGGCGACGCCTCGGCGCCCGTGGCGAGCGCGTCGCGCACTTCCGCCAGCGGCCGGCCCGAGAGGTACAGCGTGCGATAGGCGCGCTTGATCGCGGCGATCCGCTCGCGATCGAAACCGCGGCGCTTCAGGCCTTCGCTGTTGATTCCGCGCGGCTCGGCATAGCGGTCGGCCACCATCACGAACGGCGGCACGTCGGCATTGACCAGGCTGCCCATGCCGATGAAGGCATGCGCGCCGATCTTGCAGAACTGGTGGATCGCCGCGAACCCGCCGAGGATGACCCAGTCGCCGAGCACCGCGTGGCCCGCGAGCGTGGCGTTGTTGGCGAGGATGCACTGGTCGCCGATGACGCAGTCGTGGGCCACGTGGACGTACGCCATGATCCAGTTGTCGGAACCGATGCGCGTGACGCCGCCGCCGTCGGCGGTGCCGCGGCTGATCGTGGTGAACTCGAAGAAGGTGTTGCGGTCGCCGACGATCAGTTCGCTGCGCTCGCCGCGGTATTTCTTGTCCTGCGGGTCGTTGCCGAGCGTGGCGTGCGCCTTGACGACCACGTCGCGACCGAGCGTGGTCGGCCCGCCGATGACGCAGTGCGGGCCGATCCGCGAACCGTCGCCGATCACCACGTCCTCGCCGATCACCGCGAAGGCACCGACGTGGACGTTGGCGCCCAGCTTCGCCTTCGGGTCGACCTGCGCCGTCGGGTGGATCATCCTTCCCGGCCTTCGGCGCAGAGGATCTCGGCGCTGGCGACGACGGTGCCGTCGACCCGCGCGCAGCATTCGTACAGCGCCATGTTGCGGATCTGGCGCTTGAGCTTCACTTCCATGTCGAGCTGGTCGCCGGGGACGACCATGCGGTTGAACCGGCAGTTGTCGACCTTGACGAGGTAGAACAGCTGGCCCTCCGGCTTCTCGCCGGGCTTGAGCGACAGCTGCGTCAGCAGGCCGCCGGCCTGCGCCATCGCCTCGATGACCAGCACGCCCGGCATCACCGGCCGGCCCGGGAAATGGCCCTGGAAGAACGGCTCGTTGAACGTGACGTTCTTGATCGCACGCACGCGCCTGTGCGGCTCGAGCTCGATCACCCGGTCGACCAGCAGGAACGGATAGCGGTGCGGGAGCAGGTGCAGGATGCACGACACATCCACGGGCAGCTTGACGGCGTCGTCGGTCATCGCGGGTCCTTCTCGAGTGCGTCTATCTTACGCGCCAGCTCGTCGAGCCGGCGGAGGCGGGCGCCGGTGCGGCGCCACGCGCGGGCGTCCTGCGCCGGCAGCGCCGAGGAATACTCGCCCGGCTGCGTGATCGAGCGCGTCACGAGGCTCATCGCCGTGACGGTGACGCGGTCGCAGAGTTCGACATGGCCGACGATCCCGGCGCCGCCGCCGATCAGGCAGTAGCGCCCGATGCGGCTCGATCCGGCGACCGCCACGCAGCCGGCCATCGCCGTGTGCGCGCCGATGCGCACCCCGTGACCGATCTGGATCTGGTTGTCGAGGCGCACGTCCTCGTCCAGCACCGTGTCTTCCAGCGCGCCGCGGTCGATCGTGGTGTTGGCGCCGATCTCGCAGTCGTCGCCGACGGCGACGCCGCCGCGCTGCGGGACCTTGATCCAGTGGCCGTCGTCCATCGCCAGCCCGAAGCCGTCGGCGCCGAGCACGGCGCCGGGATGGATGCGGACGCGGGCACCGAGCCGCACGCGCGCCACGAGCACGACGCGCGCACCGAGCAGGCAGCCCGGACCGACGACGCAGTCCTCGCCGATCGCGGTGCCGGGGCCGATGACCGCGCCGGCGTCGACGCGCGACCGCGCGCCGACCGTCACGAACGGCCCGATCTGCGCGCCCGGGTCGACGATGGCGGCGGGATCGACGACCGCCGACGGATGGATCCCCGGCGCGACCGGCAACACCGGCTCGAACAGCGCGGCGATCTTCGCGAACGCGGCATAGGGTGCGTCGGCGACGAGGCAGGGGACCGGCGACGCGTCGGCGTCCGCGGCGGCGAGCACCACCGCGGCGGCGCCCGTGCCGGCGAGGTCGCGCCGGTAGCGTGGGTTGGCGAGGAAGCCCAGTTCGCCCGGGCCCGCCGACGCCAGCGTCGCTACGCCCGCGATCCGGACGTCGCCGTCGCCACGCAGCTGCAGCCCGAACCGGCGTGCGAGTTCGGCCAGCGAATGGTCCGGCGCCGGCGCGGGCGTCGACACGTCCTCAGAACGTGCCGCCGAACGTGAACTGCAGGCGCTCGAGCTGGTCGTGGCGCTCGTACTGGAGCGGCAGCGCGTAGCTGATCGCGATCGGCCCCATCGGCGACTGCCATGTCAGCGACAGGCCGGTGGACAGGCGCAGCTTGTTGGCTTCCCACGTCGCGCCGTTGCGATAGACGTTGCCCCAGTCGAAGAACGCCGACAGGCGCGTGCCCTTGTTGTCGAACAGCGTCGGGAAGTACAGCTCGAACGTGCCGGTGGTCTTCAACGGACCGCCCAGCGCCTGCGTGTAGTTGTCGCCGAAACGGTAGACGGGGCCGATGGAGTTGCTCTCGAAGCCGCGCACCGAGTTCGGGCCGCCGACGTAGTAGTGGCGGAAGAACGGCAGGCCGCAGGCGGTGACTTCGCCCGGGATGACCACGCCGAATTCGTCGTGCACCTCGCAGTCGTTGTCCTTCGTCTTGCCGTACGCGTCGCCGTAGCCGAGCGAGGCGGCCGACTTCAGGCCGAGCCACGGGCGGATCAGCCAGTAGTGCTCGAAGTCGTAGTTCAGGCGGTAGTACTCGAGGTCGC
Organism: uncultured Arenimonas sp.; assembly: GCA_966211005.1. GTDB lineage: Bacteria > Pseudomonadota > Gammaproteobacteria > Xanthomonadales > Xanthomonadaceae > Arenimonas. The sequence goes on along the minus strand of CBIHMN010000090.1, from coordinate 4 downwards.
TGCC
>CBIHMN010000089.1:0-7701 GCA_966211005.1 uncultured Arenimonas sp. | reverse complement strand
GGTTGGTGTTGAACGCGGTCTCCTCGATGTCGCTGCCCTTGGTGGCGCGCGAGGAATTCACGTCGATCGCGGTCAGCGCTTCGGTCTGGTCGACGACGATGCTGCCGCCGGACGGCAGGCGCACCTGCCGCTCGTAGGCGCCCTCGATCTGCGACTCGATCTGGTAGCGGTTGAACAGCGGCGTCGGGTCTTCGTAGAACTTCAGCTTGCGCAGGTTCTGCGGCATCACCGAGGACATGAAGTCCTTCGCCTCGTCGTACATCTCGCGGGTGTCGACCAGGATCTCGCCGACATCCGCGCGCAGGTAGTCGCGCAGTGCGCGGATGATCAGGCGCGATTCCTGGTAGATCAGGAACGGGGAGGGCTTGGCCAGCGCGGCGTCGGTGATCGACTTCCAGACCTGCAGCAGGTAGTCGAGGTCCCACTGCAGTTCGTCGGCGGCGCGGCCGACGCCGGCGGTGCGGATGATCACCCCCATGTCCTCGGGGATGTTCAGCGCGTCCATCGCTTCCTTCAGCGCGGCGCGGTCGTCGCCCTCGACCCGGCGCGAGACGCCGCCGGCGCTCGGCGAGTTCGGCATCAGCACCATGTAGCGGCCGGCCAGCGAGATGAACGTGGTCAGGGCGGCGCCCTTGTTGCCGCGCTCTTCCTTGTCGACCTGCACGACCACTTCCTGGCCTTCGCGCAGGTATTCCTTCAGGCCGGCCTTGTTCGGGTCGACGCCGGGGACGAAGTAGTCGCGGGAGATTTCCTTCAGCGGCAGGAAGCCGTGCCGCTCGCCGCCGTATTCGACGAACGCCGCCTCGAGGGACGGCTCGAGCCGGACGATGCGGCCCTTGTAGATGTTGGACTTCTTCTGTTCCTTCGACGGCTGTTCGATGTCGATGTCGTACAGGTTCTGGCCATCGACGATCGCCACGCGCAGTTCTTCGGCCTGCGTGGCATTGATCAGCATCCGCTTCATTGTCTGGATTCCTCACGCGCTCTTACCGCGAGGAACGCCGGGGTCCGCGCCCGATGTTTCCGGGACGGGGCGCGATGCGCACCCGTCCGTGGCAGGAACTTCCAGCGCTTCGATACCTTGGGCGAACCCGCGGGAGCGCTTGTTGTGTTTGTTCGGTAAAGGGCCCGGCCCGCGCCGTGCGCGCTCCGGTGTTCGCGTGACCCTCGGGTCCGCGGCGATATCCGTCCGCCTCCGGCACCGGCTAACATGGTCACCCCCGTGGGGTGTGGTAGCGGTTCCTCGGGATTCGCGGCAGGCTGGCTTTCGGCCAAGCCCCAGCGAAATCAGGGCGTTATCTCGCGAAGCGATTGTATAGGCGCAACCCCCATGGCGGCAAATGAAACCCCCGGCGGCGTCCGGCTCGTCCGGGTTCCGGACGATCGCGACGGCCAGCGGCTGGACAACTTCCTGCTGCTTCAACTCAAGGGCGCGCCGCGCAGCCTGGTCTACAAGCTGGTGCGCAGCGGCCAGGTGCGGATCAACGGGAAGCGCGCGAAGGCCGAAACCCGGCTGGCCGGCGGGGACGAAGTGCGAATCCCCCCGGTGCGCCTCGAAGCTCCCGGCGAAGCCCGCCCGCCTCCGAAAGGCCTGCTCGAGCGGCTGGCGGCGAGCATCGTCTTCGAGGACGCCCGGATCCTGGCCGTCAACAAGCCGAGCGGCGTCGCGACCCACGGCGGCAGCGGCATCAGCCACGGGCTGATCGAATCGATGCGCGCGCTGCGGCCGGGGGAGCCGCTGGAGCTGGTGCACCGGCTCGACCGGGACACTTCGGGCGTGCTGGTGCTGGCGAAGAAGCGATCGGCGCTGCTGGAACTGCAGGCGCTGATGCGCGGCGGCGAAGACGACGAAGGCCCGGGCAAGCAGTACCTCGCACTGCTCGTCGGCCGCATGCCGAACGGGGCGATGACCGTCGACGCGCCGCTGCAGAAGTCGGTACTGCAGGGCGGCGAGCGCTCGGTGCGCGTCGATCCGTCAGGCAAGCCGTCGGTCAGCCACTTCCGGGTGCTGGAGCGCCGCGGTGGGCACAGCTTCTGCGAAGTGCGGATCGAGACGGGGCGCACGCACCAGATACGCGTCCACGCGGCGCATCTGGGCCACGCGGTCGCGGGCGACGACAAGTATGGCCACGAGGAGACGAATCGCCGGCTGGCGAAGCAGGCCGGGTTGAAGCGGCTGTTCCTGCACGCCGCGTCGATCGAGTTCGCGCTGGAGGGTGGGGCGAAGCCCTACCTGATCAACGCGCCGCTGCCGGACGAGCTGAAGGACGTGCTCGACCGGCTGGGGTGATGCGGGTGGGCCTGACAGGCCTGGATCGGTCGCGCCTGAAGGCGCTCCTACGGGGTGGCGGCGTGGATCGCTTCGGCCTTCGCGGCGCAGATCACGTCGTTCTCGCTGATGCCGCCGACATCGTGCGTGGAATAGCGCACGACCACGCGGTCGTAGTGCACGCCGAGGTCGGGGTGGTGGTCCTCGGCATGGGCGACATCGGCGAGCGCGTTCACGAAGGCGATCGTCCGGTGGTAGTCGGGGAAGCGGAACGTGCGGTGGATCGCCTGGCCGTCGTCGACGATGTCCCAGCGCGACAGGACTTCCATGTAGCGGCCCAGCATCTCTTCCGAGAGGCGATGTCGCGACCCCTTCAGCGGCTGGCAGTGGCGGGCGGCGAGTTCGGCGATCGAGGTCATGACAGCGTTCCGTGTCCGTTCGGCCGGGAGTATAGGCCGGGGGTCTACAATGCGCGCCATGATCGACATCAGCGACAGCGCGCAGGCCTATTTCCGCCGCCTGCTGGAATCCCAGGGCGGCGACGCCGTCGGCATCCGCCTTTCGGCGACGGAGCCCGGCACGCCGCGCGCCGACGCGCGACTGGAATTCTGCGAGGACGGCGACCTGCTCGGCGACGAGTGGGCGATCGAGTGCGCGGGTTTCGTGCTCTACGTCGATGCGCCGAGCGCGCCGTTCCTCGACGCGGCCACGATCGACTTCGTCGAGGCGCCGACCGGGGGCCAGCTGACGATCCGCGCGCCGAAGATCAAGGGTGACGCGCCGACGGGCGATGCGTCGCTGGTCGATCGCGTGCGCTGGATTCTCGATTCGGACATCAATCCCCAGCTCGCGTCGCACAAGGGACGCGTCGCGCTGGAATCGGTCGACGCCGACGGTGTCGTCTGGCTCCGGTTCGGCGGCGGCTGCCACGGTTGCGGCATGGCCGACATGACGTTGAAGCAGGGCATCGAGAAGACGCTGATGGCGAAAGTGCCCGGCGTGACCGCGGTCCGCGATGCGACCGACCACAGCACCGGCGAAGCGCCGTACATGGCCCGCGCCTGAACGACGCGTTCCGCGCGTCGAACGCTTAACCGAAATTTGCCGGTGTCGCCGGCTAGTCTCGCGCGGCCTTCTGCCAGCGCGGTGACCGTGAGTTCCGACCGATACGACGACGATCCGTTCGCCGACTGGCGCGCCGCGCTCGGCCCATGGAAACCGCGGCCGCTCGCGACCCCCTTGCCCTCGTTACCGCGCCGGCAGCGTGCGGCGGTCGCACTCGCGATCGCTGCCGGTCACGCGCTCGTGCTGTGGCTGCTGGTCGAAGGCAGTCGCCTGCCACCATCGGAACCGGCCCGTCACGTGACCACGCTGGTGTTCCTGTCGCCCGTCGCGACGCCCGCGCCACGGCCATCGCCACGGATCGCGACCGTCGAGCCCGCGCCCGCGACGCCCCGCGTCGCGTCGCCGCGCGTGGCGCCACCGGAGATGCCGACGTCGACGCCGTCGACATCCGACGTGCCCCCCTTGGAGGCGACCGCACCCGGACCCGGCGCGATGGTCGCCGTCGAACCGCCGCCGCCTGCGGACCGGCCCCTGCGTCTGTACGACGCGGACGGCTCGATCGCATTGCCCGACGACGTCATCGACCGCCTCGCCGCGGTGGACGGCGACCACCGCGTGTTCGACTACCAGAGACCGGGATTGCTGGAATCGGGCCGCTTCATGGACCGGGCGCCGGTGCTCGCGTACGAAGGGACGCGCTTCGACCAGTACTGGATCCCGGAGCAGCCCGCGCTGATCGAGATACTGGAGAAGGCGGTGAAGGCGACGACGGGCACGGTCGAGATTCCGATTCCCGGCACGCGCGGCGGCAAGCTCGTGTGTTCCGTATCGCTGCTGGCGCTCGGCGGCGGCTGCGGCGTCACGAACAACAACCGGGGGTACGTCGTGCAGGCCGACGACCCGACCACGCTGAGCCCGGAGGAGGATGCACAGTGCCGCGCGTGGTGGGACCAGATCGTCGATGCCGACGACCAGGCCACGTGGCGGCAGACCCGCGACCTGTACGAAGCGTCGTGCCGGAAGCCCCTCGCGAAGGCGATCGATCCGCCGGCCTGAGGCCGGCGGAAAGGCTCAGCGTTCGGACACGCCGCTCAGGTCGCGGATCGAGCCCTTCTGGCTCGCGAAATACGCGGACAGATCGTCGATGTCCTCGTCGCTCAGGCCCTGCGCGAACCCGGCCATGATCGCGTTCTTGCGGCGGCCCGACTTGTAGTCGTGCAACGCCTTGGCGAGGTATTCCGGGTACTGGCCGGCGAGTTTCGGATAGGTGTCGTCGAGGCTTTCGTCGCCGGTGGTGCCGTGACACGACGCGCAGGTCTTGGCCTTTTCGGCGCCGGCGGCGACGTCGCCCTTCGGGCCGGCGGCGTAGGCGGGCGCGGCGAGGAAAGCCAGCGCGAGAAGCAGGAGGGAGGTGCGGGGCATGATCGTCGAAGTCCTCACTGGGCGGGCTTCAGGCTGGAAAGGTAGGCGGCGATGTCGGCGATTTCGCGGTCGGAGAAGCTCTCGGCCTGCGCCTGCATCGTCGGATGGCTGCGCTCGCCCTTCTTGTAGCCGTTGAGCGCGGCGATCAGGTAACCCTCGTTCTGCCCGCCGACCTTCGGCACGCGATACGTCGGATACGCGTTCTTGTAGTCGGCGATCCCATGGCAACCGGTGCACGTGTAGAACAGCTGCTTGCCCTTGGCCGCGTCACCTTTCGCAGCGACCGGGAGGGCGGACAGGGCCAGCGCGAGGCCGGCGGCGAGGGTCAGGATTCGCTTCATCAGGGGTTTCCGGCTCGATCGGGTCGGGCGACACGCGTTAAACCGAAAGTATAGCCGCTGCATCCGACGACCGGACAGGGGTCGTCTGCGACGCGCCGACACGACGCCGCATCCATGGTCCATGGACTTCCGGCATATGCGCCGGGACAGGCCCCAGCTGTACTGTTCTATTCAACTACAACACCCCCGCCGGACGACCCCATCATGCCCACCTCCCGACTGCCGCTCCTCACCCGCTCCGGTGCCGCGCTGGCCCTGGCGATCACCCTCGCGCTCGCCGGCTGTGGCGGCGCTCCGGACGGCGACGCGAACGCAGGCGACGCGAAGGACGGCGAGGCCGCGGCGGCCGCCGAAAACGGCGAGGCCCCGGCACCGAAAGCAGAGGCCGTCCCGGTCGAGGTGGCCGCCGTGGCGCGACGGCCGATTTCCGCGAGCTATTCCGGCACCGCGAATCTGGAAGCGCCGGCGGAAGCACAGGTCGTCGCCAAGACGTCGGGCGTCATGCTGCAGCTGCTCGCCGAAGAAGGCGACCAGGTCAAGGCCGGGCAGGTACTGGCGCGCATCGACCCCGACCGGCCGCGCCTGGAGATGGAACGCGCCCGGGCGCAGGTCCGCAAGCTCGAGAACAACTACCGCCGCGCGCGCGAGCTGGCCGAATCGAAGCTGGTCAGCACGGAGCAGGCCGAGCAGATCCGCTACGACCTCGAAGCGGCGCGTGCCGCGTACGAACTCGCGCAGCTCGAGCTGTCGTACACCAACGTCGTCGCGCCGATCAGCGGCGTGATCGCGCAGCGCATGGCGAAGCCGGGCAACCTGATCCAGCTCAACTCCTCGCTGTTCCGCATCGTCGACGATTCGCGGCTCGAGGCGGTACTGAACGTTCCCGAGCGCGACCTGGCGACCATGAAGGCCGGTCTGTCCGTGCACATGGCGGTCGACGCGATGCCCGGCGAAGTCTTCGAAGGCGAGATCGACCGCGTCAGCCCCGTGGTCGATGCCGGCAGCGGCACGTTCCGCGTCGTCACCGCGTTCCCGGGCAACGGCGGCCTGCGGCCCGGCATGTTCGGTCGCATCCAGGTGATCTACGACCAGCGCCAGGACGCGCTGACCGTGCCGCGCGCGGCGTTGCTCGAGGACGCCGGCGAAACGGCGGTGTTCGCGGTCCGCGAGAAGAAGGCGGTGCGCGTGCCGATCGAGGTCGGCCACCTCAGCGGCGACCTCGCCGAAGTACGCAAGGGACTGGTCGAGGGCGACCAGGTCGTTACCGCCGGCAAGATCACGCTGCGCGACGGGGCCGACGTGGAAGTGCTCAATCCGCCGTCCGCGGGTGCGGGCAGCGACGTCGCGCAGGTCGCGCAGGCTTCGGGCGCCGGGAACGACTGATGAACCTCGTCGAATTCTCCGTCCGCCGCCGCATCACCATCCTGATGGTGACGGTGACGGTGATCCTGTTCGGCGCGATCGGCTACTCGTCGCTGTCCGTGAACCTGCTGCCGGACCTCAGCTACCCGACGCTGACGGTGCGCACCGAGTACACGGGCGCGGCGCCGTCGGAAATCGAGACGCTGATCAGCGAACCGGTCGAGGAAGCCGTCGGCGTCGTCAAGGGGCTGCGCAAGCTGAAGTCCGTGTCCCGCACCGGCCAGAGCGACGTGGTGCTCGAGTTCGCGTGGGGCACCGACATGGACCGCGCCAGCCTCGAGGTCCGCGACAAGCTCGAGACGCTGCGCCTGCCGCTCGAAGCCAAGCAGCCGGTGCTGCTGCGCTTCAATCCGTCCACCGAGCCGATCATGCGCCTCACGCTGTCGGCGAAGGACGCGGCCGAGGCCGAGGCGGCGCTCGTGCGACTGCGCCGGTTCGCCGACGACGAGTTGAAGAAGCAGCTGGAGCCGGTGGAAGGCGTCGCCGCGGTGAAGGTGTCCGGCGGACTCGAGGACGAGATCCAGGTCCACATCGACCAGCAGAAGCTGGCGCAGCTCAACATCGGCATCGGCACGGTGATCGACCGGCTGAAGGCCGAGAACGTGAACATCTCGGGCGGTCGCATCGAGGACGGCACGCAGCGCTACCTCGTGCGGACCATCAACCAGTTCGCCGACGTGCAGCAGATGCGCGATCTGCTGATCACCGCCCGCGCCAGCGGCGGCGGCAGCAGCGCCGCGCAGGAAGCGGCGGCGGCCGCGGCGCGCGTCGCCGCGCTGACCGGTTCGGCCGAGGCGCTGGCCGCGTCGGCGAGCGCGCAGAGTGCCGCCTCGGGCGGCAGCAATGTCGCCGGCGGAGGCCAGGCGATCCGGCTGCGCGACATCGCCACGGTCGTGCAGGGTCACAAGGAACGCGAGGCGATCATCCGCCTCGATGGCCGCGAGGCGGTCGAGCTGGCGATCTACAAGGAAGGCGACGCCAATACCGTGACGGTCGCCGGCGAAGTGAAGGCGACGCTCGAGCGGCTGCGCGCCGAACTGCCGCCGGACGCGGTGCTCGACACCGTCGAAGACCAGTCGATCTTCATCGAGAACGCCGTGCGCGAGGTGCGCTTCGACGCGATGCTGGGCTGCCTGCTCGCGGTGCTGATCATCTTCTTCTTCCTGCGCGACGGCTGGAGCA
>CBIHMN010000088.1:0-7760 GCA_966211005.1 uncultured Arenimonas sp. | reverse complement strand
GCGTGGCGTGCGAAACGGTGCTGCGCGACCATCCGGGCTCGCTCAAGGAGGCCGACGCTAGGCTGATGCTCGGCTACAGCGAAGTGGCGGGCGGCGAGGCCGGCCGCGCCGAAGCGACGCTGCGCGATCTGGTCACCCGCTATCCGGGCACCGACGCGGCCGCGAAGGCCGAGAGCCGCCTGCGCACGCTGGCGCTCGAGCCCCGCTGATCCACGGCCGGCGCGCCGTCGCCGGCCGCCGCGCCATGCCGATCACCGCCGCCACCGCCATCGACGACACCGCGACGCAGCGCGCCGCCGATCGCCTGCGCCTCACCGAAATCTTCCTCTCGGTGCAGGGCGAGGCGCGTGCCGCCGGCTGGCCGACCGTCTTCGTGCGGCTCACGGGCTGTCCGCTGCGCTGCACCTACTGCGACACCGCGTACGCGTTCCACGGCGGGCAGTGGCATGACATCGACGCGATCGTCGCCGAGGTCGCCGCGTTCGGCGTGCGCCATGTCTGCGTCACCGGCGGCGAGCCCCTCGCGCAGAAGCGCTGCCTGATGCTGCTCTCGCGGCTGTGCGACGCGGGCTTCGACGTGTCGCTGGAAACGTCCGGCGCCATCGACATCGCCGATGTCGACCCGCGCGTGAGCCGTGTCGTCGACCTGAAGACGCCGGCCTCCGGCGAGATGCATCGCAACCGGCTCGAGAATCTGCCGCTGCTGACGCCGCACGACCAGCTGAAGTTCGTGGTCTGCGACCGCGCCGACTACGAATGGGCGCGCGCGATGGTGGCCGGACATGCGCTGGCCGACCGCTGCGAGGTGCTGTTCTCGCCGAGCGCGCAGCAGCTGGCCGCGCGCGATCTCGCCGAGTGGATCATCGAAGATCGCTTGCCGGTGCGGTTCCAGATGCAGCTGCACAAGGTGCTCTGGGGCGATCAGCCGGGGCGGTGAGGAAGTGCTCGACGCGGATTACGCGGATGGACGCGGATAGAGCCTCCAGAATCTGCTTTGATCCGCGTTGATTTCTGCTTCCATCCGCGTCGAGACGCTCTGATCTGGGGGTTGCTTGAACAAGGCAGTGGTACTGGTTTCCGGCGGGATGGATTCGGCGGTCGTGCTGGCGCTGGCGCGCGAGCAGGGGTTCGAATGCCATGCGCTGAGCGTGGCGTACGGGCAGCGGCATACGTCGGAGCTGGCGGCGGCGGCCGAGCTGGCGCGCGCGCAGGGGGCGGTGCAGCACAAGGTGGTGACCGTCGATCTGCGCAGCATCGGCGGTTCGGCGCTCACCGCCGACATCGACGTGCCCGAGCACGACGCGGGCGAGCCGATGGATCCGGGCATCCCGGTCACGTACGTGCCGGCGCGCAACACGATCATGCTGTCGATCGCGCTGGGCTGGGCCGAAGTGCTCGGCGCCGACGACCTGTTCTGCGGCGTCAATGCCGTCGACTACTCCGGCTATCCGGACTGCCGCCCGGAATTCGTCGCCGGATTCGAAGCGCTCGCGAACCTCGCGACGAAGGCCGGCGTCGAAGGCCACCGCCTGCGCGTGCACGCGCCGCTGATGCGCATGGGCAAGGCCGACATCGCGCGCGAGGGCGCGCGGCTCGGCGTCGATTTCAGCCGCACCGTGTCGTGCTACCAGGCCGATGCCGAAGGCCGTGCCTGCGGACGCTGCGATGCGTGCCGGCTGCGCGCGGACGGCTTCGCGGCGGCGGGGCTGGCCGACCCGACGCGTTACGCCTCGGCAGGGTAGTGGTGCCGACGACTGCGGCGAGCGCGCCGCTGCGCTAGAATTGCCGCCCCGCGTGTCGACGCGCGGCGGTTTTCGATGGGCCGTTAGCTCAGTCGGTAGAGCAGAAGACTTTTAATCTTTTGGTCGAAGGTTCGAATCCTTCACGGCCCACGTTTTTCCGGCGACGCCGGAAAAACCCCACGATCCGCGCGACGCGGCGGGGCGGAAAAACCGGATTCTTCCGGCGCGCGAATCGCGGGCCCCGGTGGATCGACTCCCTGACCCCCGCGACTTCGGCGCGCCCCCTGACACAGTGGGCTCTCCACCCTGCGGCATTCGTGGCGCGCGCTCGCCCGAGGTTCAGAGAGGCGGCTTCGCCTCGCGATCTTCCGCGCGGTTCGCGTGCGGGAACGGAGCGGCGGGGACGGGGTGGCCGAGGAAGGCGCAGAGCGGGGCCCAGGTGCCGTCGCGGATGAGGTCGATTTCAAGCAGGTCGTGTTTGCGTCCCGCGAAATGCGCGCGCACTTCGGCGACATGCGCCGCGTGGCGCGCGAGGTAGATCGCTTCGTTGCCCGCGGGCGCGCCGGCCGAGCGTCCGTAGATCCACTCGCGCATCGGCGACGTGGCGTGGCCGAAATGCCTGACTACGCTGGCGATCCACGCGGCGGGTTCCCGGAGCGTCAGGATGAAACGGCTGCCGGGAAAGGCGGCATCGAGCTCCTTGAACAGGATCGGCCACGGGTTGTCCTGGAACGCGTCGAAGTCCCCCGCGAGCCTCAGCGCGAGGGGCAGGGCGTTCGTCGCGATCTGCGGGTCGAGCGTCCCCCTCGGGCCGGCGACGCGGTAGCCGAGCGTCGCCAGGGCGGCACCCAGGCTCTTGGTGCCGGTCTTGTGGAAGCCGACGCAGAAGACTTTCGGTCGGGTCGGGGTCACTCGGGTCCTTCTCTCCGGGCAGGGTTCTCGCGCGATGCGCCGGTAGCGAGTGTAGTGGCTGGCCGCGATCGGCAGGACGCGCCGGGGGCGGCGGCTCGCCCCGGGAAACTGCGAGAATCCGCCCGATGAAACCCACCGGCGTCGCCTTCCACCACCCCGTCGCGTTCTGGGCCGGCTGCGCGCTGATCGTCGCCGGCGTGCTCGCGCACGGACCGATGTTCCTGATGGGCGAGCACACGCACTGGCGGATGGTCGGGATGCCGATGACGCCGGAGATGTGGGTCGGCATGGCGATCATTCCGATCGGGCTCGCGCTGTCGGCGTACGGCCTGCTGCCGCGCGCGCCGTCGGCCGGCACCGCCAGAGCGCCGCTGCAAGTCCACGTCGCGGACGGCGCGCCGCTCAATCGCGAACACCTGAAGCTGGTGCTCGTGCTCGTGGTGACGCTGGCCATCGACGTGATGAAGCCGGCGACGCTCGGCTTCGTGATGCCCGGCATGAGCGCCGAGTACCGCATCACCACCTCGCGCGCGAGCCTGCTGGCGCTGGTCGCGCTGGTGGGCACGACGGTCGGCTCGATCGCGTGGGGGCGTCTGGCCGACGTCTTCGGGCGACGCGCGGCGATCCTGCTGTCGGCGCTGATGTTCATCGGCACCGCGATCTGCGGCGCGATGCCGCGGTTCGAATGGAACCTGGCGATGTGCTTCCTGATGGGCGCGTCGGCGGGCGGCCTGCTGCCGATCACGTTCACGCTGATGGCCGAGACCGTGCCGGCGCGCCATCGCGGCTGGCTGCTGGTCGCGCTCGGCGGCGTCGGCACGACCGGCGGCTATCTGCTCGCGGCCGGCGCCGCGGCGCTGCTGGAACCGCTGATGAGTTGGCGGGTGCTGTGGCTGCTCGGCCTGCCGACCGGCGCGGTGATCATCTTCCTCAACCGTTTCATCCCGGAATCGCCGCGCTTCCTGTCCGGCCTCGGGCGTCACGATGCCGCGCGCGCGGTGCTGGCGCGCTTCGCCGGGCGCCGCGACGCGATCGAGCTCGACGACGCGGCGCATCCCGGCGCGCCGGTGATCGACGACAGCCATCCGGTGATCGGCATGCGCCAGCTCGTGCGCGGCCGGCACGCGGCGATCACGTGGGCGCTGCTGGTCGCCGGCATCGCCTGGGGCCTCGCGAATTTCGGTTTCCTGCTCTGGCTGCCGGTGAACCTGACCGCGCTCGGCGTCGACGCCCGCGCCGCCAGTGCGCTGCTCGCGCGCTCGGCGCTCTTCGCGCTGCCGGGCATCGCGCTCGTCGTGTGGATCTACCACCGCTGGAGCAGCTTCCGCTCGCTCGTCCTGTTCCTCGCCGGAACGTCGGCGGTACTGCTCGCGTTCGCCGCACTGGCGCATTTCGACGTGCGCTCGACGTCCGCCACCACGGTCGCCACCGCCGCACTGCTGGTCGGCATCAGCGGCGTGATCGCGATGCTGATCCCGTACGCGGCCGAGATCTATCCGCTGAAGCTGCGGGGTACCGGTTCGGGCGTGGTCGCGGCCAGCTCGAAGGCCGGCGGCATCCTCGGCGCCGGCGTCGGCGTGCTCGGGTTCTTCGACCACTTCGTGCTGTCGGCGGTCGCGATCGCGCTGCCGATGGCGGTCGCCGCGGCGATGCTGTGGCGCAGTGGCGTCGAGACCCGCGGCATCGGGCTCGAGGACATCCAGGCGACGATGACGGGGCGGACGCGATGACGAAGAAGGGCGGGAACAAGACGAAAGCGACCGGCGCCGATGTCGCCGCCTTTCTCGATGCCGTCGAAGGCGAAGAGCGTCGTGCCGACTGCGCGGCGCTGGTGGCGATGATGTCGCGCGTCACCGGCGAGCCGCCGCTGCTGTGGGGTCCGAGCATCGTCGGCTTCGGCCGCTACCACTACCGTTACGCGAGCGGCCACGAGGGCGACGCGCCGCTCGCGGGCTTCTCGCCGCGGGCGAAGGAATTCAGCATCTACCTGAACTGCGACGACGCCCCGCGCGCCGCGTTGCTGGCGAAGCTGGGGAAACACCGCATGGCGAAATCGTGCCTGTACGTGAAGCGGCTCGCCGACGTCGACGCGGCCGTGCTCGAAGCGCTGGTGCGCCACGCGGCCGAAGACGTGCGCCAGCGCTACGCCTGAAGCGGTCGCCTAATCGTCGTCGACGTCGAAGCCGTCGTCGTCGTCCGGCCGGTGTTGGTCGCGCGCGGCGGGATCGGCCGGCTCCAGCAGCGTGTAGTCGTCTAGGGCCGGATTGCCGACGCGCCGCGCGACCGGGTACGCCTCCAGCCGCGGCTGGTTTTCCTTCGCGCGGGCCGCGATCCGCCGCGCCCACCAGCCGCCGGACGACAGCCAGTCGACGAGCCGTTCGGGCGGCAGGAACAGCGGCCCGTCGGCCGTCAGCGGCGCCGGGATCGCCGGGTTCGGGAACGTGAGCAGCGCGAAGCTGTCGAGGAAGGGCGCGTCGTCATCCTCGCCGGCGCGCCACCGTTCCCACAGGCCCGCCGCGTACAGCGGCAGCCCGTCGACCGGCTGGATGAACATCGGCCAGTGCGGCTTCCGCGTGCGGTCCCATTTGTAGTACCCGTTGATCGGCACGAAGCAGCGCCGCGCTTCCCACGCCCGCCGGAACAGCCGGCTCGCCGGCGCGCGGTCGAGCCGCGCCGTCTGCGTCGAATACCGGGTCGCCGGCTCCTTTTCCCAGCTCGGCACGAGCCCCCACGCCATCGACGCCAGATGCCAGCGCTCGTCCGCCGCGAACAGGACCGCCGCCGGCTGCCGCACCGAAAGGTTGTAGCGGTCCGGGAACGCCCGCAGCTCGGCCGCCACCTCGTCCGGCAGCCCCGGCATCACCTCGAATCCCGACAGTGCCTGCACGAACCGCCGCATCCGCTCCTCCTGCTTTCCGTGCCCAGAGAGTCCCGCCAGGCGCGTGAACGTGGCGCTGCGACCCGCGCACCCGCCCGACGGGCGCCATGCCGGCGCGCACGCGGCATGAACGGTGCGCCGGCTAGGCTCGGTGGATGGCCGGGAAGGCGGTGAAGATCGCGACGTACAACGTGAACGGGATCCGCTCGCGGCTGCCGCATCTGCTGGCGTGGCTGGAGAAGGAGAAACCCGACGTCGCCTGCCTGCAGGAACTCAAGGCCGTGCACGAGAGCTTCCCGCTCGCCGAGATCCACGCGGCCGGTTACGGCGCGCTCTGGAAGGGCCAGCGGTCGTGGAACGGCGTGGCGCTGCTCGCGCGCGGGGTGGATCCGGTCGAGAGCCGTCGCGTTCTGCCCGGCGACGCGAAGGACGAGCAGTCGCGCTACCTCGAGGCGATGGCGCACGGCGTGCTGGTCGCGTGCCTGTACCTGCCGAACGGCAATCCGCAGCCGGGGCCGAAGTTCGAGTACAAGCTGCGCTGGTTCGAGCGGCTGATCACGCACGCGCGCAAGCTCGTCGCGCTGCCGCATCCGGTGGTGCTGGCCGGCGACTTCAATGTCGTGCCCACCGATTTCGACATCTACGATCCCAAGTCATGGCGCAAGGACGCGCTGCTGCAGCCCGAATCGCGCGACGCGTGGCAGCGTCTGCTCGCGCAGGGGTGGACCGACGCGCTGCGGATGCGCTACCCCGACGAGCGCATCTACACGTTCTGGGATTATTTCCGCAAGCACTGGGAACGCGATGCCGGCTTGCGCATCGACCACCTGCTGCTGAATCCCGCCGTGGCGCCGAGGCTGCGCGACGCCGGGGTGGATCGCTGGGTGCGCGGTCTGGAGAAGGCGAGCGACCATGCGCCGACGTGGGTCACGCTGGGCCCGGCGTCGCGCAAGGTGACGGCCGCGCGGCCGGCGGCGAAGGCCGCGCCGCGGCGCGTGCGTCCGAAGAAGGAACCGGTCGAAACCTCCACCGTCGAGCGGCGCCGCCCCGCGAAAACCCCGGCGCGCCGGCGGACCCGCGCGCCCGAGACCGAGCCGGTCTGAAAAGCGGGAAAAGCGGGGACAGTGCATGATTAAAAATTCGTTTGCTGTTCAAACGAATTTTTAATCATGCACTGTCCCCGCTTTTGGCTTCTAGAACGACTTGCTGAAGGCGAAGGACCCGAACACCGGCGCTTCGCGCTGGCCGTCGAACTCGCGCGAACGGCGCGTGTGCGTCGCCGCGAAGCGCCAGTCGCCCTGCGTCGCGACGAACCCCAGCGTCAGGTCGGCGACGAATGCGCGCCGGTCGACCGAATGGCTCTCCTTCCACGTGCTTCCGTCGAGCGAAAGGTCGTGCCCGACCAGCCGCGCGTCGAAGTCGGCGTAGATGTGGAAGTTCCAGCCGCGCTCGCGCGCGCGCACCACTGGCGCGGCGTTCTCGCCGCCCGGCCGCAGCGGCGAACTGCCGAAATCGTCCGGCAGGTCGCGGCCGAAACGGATGCGGCCGCCGCCGTTCGCATGCGTCGCCAGATTGCCGACGCTGCCGCCGGCGTGCGCGCCGTAATCGAAGCCCCAGCCGCCGTCGTACTGCGGCCCGGCCCAGCGCCACGCGCGTTCGTGGACGACGGCGAACACCGGCTCGTCGCGCAGCTGCAGGTCCCAGCCGCGGAACTGCGGGCGGCCGAAGAGATGGTGCAGCTCGTCCTGGACCTGCTCGCCGAGCGCCGACGGGCCGACCACGCCGAAGCGCAGCTGCGTCGTGTCCAGCGTGTCGCCGCGGCGCACGTTGCGGCCGAGCGCCGCATACAGCACGGCCGCATACGGCCGGTCTTCCGGATCGACCGTTTCGAGATACCGGTCGGCCGGGGTGAAGATCGCCTGCGACATCGAGACCGTGACGTTGCGCGCGTCGCCGCGTCCCAGCCAGTCGCTGCCGCGGTCGAGCCAGCGCATGCCGGTCGGGATGCAGTCGCCGGCCTCGTCGGTCGCGGCCAGCGTCGGCGACGCGAACTGCAGCATCCCGCCGCCGGAATAGCCCTGGTCCTGGTGGGCGCCGCCGTAGACGTCGTTGTCCATCCGCATCGTGAACGTGGTCGGCCCCGCGTCGGCATGCGGACAGCCCGCGGCAGCGGCGACCGGCGCGACGAGGGCGCAGGCGAAGGCGAGGGCGAGGGCGGGGACGTGGGC
>CBIHMN010000087.1:0-7770 GCA_966211005.1 uncultured Arenimonas sp. | reverse complement strand
CTGATGCGCGACTGACCCGCGCGCGCGACGCGGTCAGTCGCGCATCAGCGTCGATTTGCCGAACAGGCTTTCGACCAGGTCCACCGCGAGCTTCCCGGTGCGGTTGTGGTCGTCGAACGCGGGGTTGAGCTCGACGATGTCGAGCGACCCCATGCGGCCGGTGTCGGCGATCATCTCCATCACCAGCTGCGCCTCGCGATAGGTCGGGCCGCCGGGAATCGTGGTGCCGACGCCGGGCGCGATGCCGGGATCGAGGAAGTCGACGTCGAAGCTCACGTGCACGTGCGTGTCGGCGTCGACGCCGTCCAGCGCCTCTTCCATCGCCCGCTTCATGCCGACCTCGTCGATATGGCGCATGTCGTAGACGTCGAGGCCGTATTCCTTCACCAGCTTCTTCTCGCCCGGATCGACCGAACGGATGCCGATCTGGCGGATGTCGGCCGCGTCGACCGCGGGCGCGTCGCCGCCGAGATGCGTCAATTCGCGCGGCCCGAGGCCGCACAGGCAAGCCACCGGCATGCCGTGGACGTTGCCCGACGGCGTGACGTCGCTGGTGTTGAAGTCGGCGTGCGCATCGAGCCACAGCACGCGCAGTTTCTTCCCGGTCTCGCGGCAGTGGCGCGCGACCGCGGTGATCGAGCCGACGCCGAGGCAGTGGTCGCCGCCCAGCATCACCGGCAACCGGCCCGCGCGCAGATGCGACAGGAACGCGTCCATCACCGCGCGGTTCCAGTCGACGACCTGCTGCAGGTGGCGATAGCCGGTTTCGGGCGGCAGCCACGGGTTCGACGGCCCGCCGAGATTGCCGGTGTCGAGCACGTCGAGGCCACGCTCGCGCAGCGCCTCGACCAGTCCGGCGACGCGCAGCGCCTCCGGCCCCATCGACGCGCCGCGATGGCCGGCGCCGATGTCGGTCGGCACGCCGATCAGCGCGATCTGCGGAAACGTGCGCGTCATTCGTGGTCTCCGTGATGCGCCGCATCGTGATCGCCGGCCGGTGGCGCCGGCGCGCCTTCGACGGGCAGTGCTTCCGCTTCCCAGCGCAGCCAGCTGCCCTCGATCTGGCGCACGTCGAACCCGTTCTCGACCAGCACCTGCTCGGCGAGGTCGGCACGGCGGCCGCTGCGGCAGTACAGCAGGATCGGCCGGTCGCGATCGAGTTCGGCGAGCCGCGTCGCGAGTTCGTCGTGCGGAATCAGCGTCGCGGTCGGCACGTGTCCCTGCGCGAATTCATCCGGTGTGCGCACGTCGAGCACCTGCGGCGGCGTGTTCGACGCGATCGACGCGGCGGCTTCGGCGGGTGTGACGGATGCGGGGCGCTCGCCCGCGATCGCCGACGAAATGGCGAGCGTGGCGAAGCACAGGAATGCGGCGATCAGCCTGGCCATCGTGCGGTCCTCGGTGACGTCGGGTTCCAAGGATACTCCGACGATGAAAAGCAGCCTGGAGACAGGAGTGGGAGTTGGAGTTCGTAGAAGGTAGTCGTCGCTCCGGAGGCCGACGCGCGTCCCGCCGCGACGCCTACCTCCTACGAACTCCCACTCCAGGCTCGAACTCCAGGCCGGTCTGGTGCCGACTCCCGGAATCGAACCGGGGACCTACCGCTTACAAGGCGGTTGCTCTACCAGCTGAGCTAAGTCGGCGTGCGCGGGATTCTACCGCCCGGCGCCGTCAGCCGCAGTCGACGGCCTTCGCCTGCAGGCCGTCGGCACGCGGCAGCGGCGTGCGCCAGTCGAAGTCCGGTTCAGCCGCGAGGTCGATCCACCATTCCGAACCTTCCGTCGTGCGCGGTTCCAGGATCGGCTGCACGCCGAGCGCCACGAGTTCGTCGCGGCGCTTCTCGGCGTTGCCCAGATCGCGGAACAGGCCGAGCGACACCGTGTTCTCCTGCGCGCCGGCGGTGACGACGTAGTAGTCGCGCACGCCGCGCGCGGCGAGCTGGCGCGCGGTGGCGAGCGCTTCCTCGCGGCTGCCGGCGGCCGGCAGGTACACGCGGTAGCCGTGCAACGCGGTCGACGCCACTTCGCGGAACTGGATGCGCGCGACCAGCGGCGTCAACGCGTTCATCGCCGCGCGCAGTTCCGCGGGCGTCGCGAACGGGCCGAGCGTGAGGCACGCCGCGGTGGCCGGCATCGGCACCGGCACCGCGCCGACATCGGCCAGATCGGGCGGCGGCGGCGCCTCGGCCTCGCCCAGCAGCACCAGCGTGCCGGTGCCGGATTCGATCGCCGGCGGCGGCGCGACCACCGGCTCGCGATGCATCAGCCACCACAGGCCCACACCGAGGTTCAGGCACGCCAGGAAGACGACCAGGCCGCGCAGGATCATGACGCCTCGTCCGCGGCGTGCGCCGCATAGACCGCCAGCCCTTCCAGCACCAGCGTGGGCGCCGCTTCGACCGCGGCGTCGAGTTCGAGCGCCTCGCCGAGGCGCGAGGCGCCGCCGCCGGTCACCAGCACGCGCGGCGCCGAGCCGAGCAGGCGCGACGCCTGCCGGTGCGCGCGTTCCACCAGCCCGAGCGCGGCGCCGAGGCTGCCGCCGGCGACCGCGTCGGCGGTGTCGGCCGCGAAGTCGACCGCCTCGCCGCCGGCATACGCCAGCGCCGGAAACCGCGCCGCGAGCGCCGCGCGCATGTGCTCCGGACTCGGTGCGATCACGCCGCCGCGGTGCTGGCCGGCGCCGTCGATCAGGTCGACCGTCAACGCGCTGCCGGCGGAGACGACCAGCCACGGCACCGGCTCGCGCCGATGCGCGGCGAGCAGACCGAGGAAGCGGTCGACACCGAGCCTCGCCGGTTCGGCATAGGCGATGCGCACGCCGGCGCATTCGGAGCGCGTGCGCGCGCGTTGCGCGGGGTTCCCGTGCGTCGCCAGCGCTTCGGCGATCGTCGAGGTGACGTCGGAACCGGCGACCGACGCCAGCCAGCAGCGATCGCCCGGCCGCACGCCCTGCAGCCAGCGCTGCAGCGACGGCACGAAATCGGCGGCCGCATGCGTCCACGCCTGCACGGCGCCGACGCCGAGCGCCGGGCCCCACGAGGCGGCCTTCAGACGCGAGTTGCCGAGGTCGAGGAGCCAGATCATCGGACGCGCAGGCTCGCTTCACCGGCGTGAACGCGGCGTTCGCCACCGTCCTCGCCGCGCATCCGCAGCGCGCCGTCATCGTCGACGCCCAGCGCGATGCCGTCGTGCACCGCGCCGGCCTCGTGCACGCGGATGGCACGTCCGGCGAGCCGGTCGTGCCGCCGCCATGCCGGGAGGAACGCCGACAACCCGTCCCGCTCGAAGCGCGCGAGCATCGGCAGCAGCGCGTCGAGCAGCGCGACCACGACGTCGTGTCGCGCGACCGGCGCGCCGGCGAGCGTGGACAGGTCGATCCATGGCTGGTCGATGGTCGCGGCGGCGGCCGGCGGCATCGCGACATTGACGCCGACCCCGACCACGACGCGCATCGGCCCGGTCGCGTCGCCGCCGACTTCGACCAGGATCCCGCCGAGCTTGCGGCCATCGGCGAGCAGGTCGTTCGGCCACTTCAGCCCGACGGCACGATGGCCGAGGCCATGCAGCGCGTCGGCGACCGCGGCGCCGACCGCGAGGCTCAGGCCCTGCAGTGCCGCCACGCCGCCGTCGAAGCGCCGCGCGAGACTCAGGTACGCATGGGCGGCGAGCGGCGACGCCCAGTCGCGTCCGCGCCGGCCGCGCCCCGCCGTCTGGCGCTCGGCGAGCACGACCTGCGTGCCGCGCGCCGGCGGCGGCGAACGCAGCGCGTGCGCATTGGTCGAATCGGTTTCGAACAGCACCTCGACCCCCGCCAGCTCGGCCTGCGCGGGCGCGGACAGGGCATCGCGCACCGCGCCGGCATCGAGAAGCCGCAGCGGCCGCGCGAGCGCATAACCGGTGCCGGGCCGCGCCTCGACGTCGACGCCGGCGGCGCGCAGCGCCTCGACGCGCTTCCAGACGGCCGCGCGCGTGACGCCGAATTCGCGCGCGAGCTCGGCGCCCGACGCCGGCGCCGCGCACAGGCGGGCGAGCAGCGCGCGGCTGGCGATCGCGTCGCTCATGCGGCACGCCCCCGCCGCGCGAACAGCCGCGCGCGCTCGAACCGGCTTTCGGTGCCGGCGCGCAGGCGCGCCAGGTTCGCGCGGTGCGTGAACGCGATGAACAGCGCGACGCCCACCGCGAACACGATCCGCTCGGGGCGTTCGCCCGCGATCAGCGCCAGCGGCGCGAGCGACGCGGCGGCGACGATCGTCGCCAGCCCGACATACCCGCTCGCGACCAGCACGACCGCCCACGCGCCGATCACGACCGGCACCGCGAGCGGCCACAGCACCAGCAGCACGCCGACGAGCGTGCCGCCACCCTTGCCACCGCGGAAGCCGTGGAATACCGGCCAGACATGCCCGAGCATCGCCGCGAAGCCCGCGGCGTAAGGCACCCAGGCCGCGTCGCCGAAGCGCCGCGCGAGCCACGCCGCGGCGACGCCCTTGCCGACGTCGATCAGCACCGTGCCGAGCGCGAACCGCCAGCCGAGCGTGCGCAGCGCGTTGGTGCCGCCGGCGTTGCCGCTGCCGTGCGTGCGGATGTCGACGCCGCGCAGCCGTCCGAGCAGCAGGCTCCCGCTCAACGAGCCGAGCAGATAGGCGGCGACGAGCAGCGCGAGGATCGTGACGGCGGGGGGCATGGGCCGATTCTACGGGAGCGCACGCGCCCGACTGCCGGGCGGTCAGCTTCGCGCGGCGGGCGCCGGCTGCATCGAGACGACCAGCGCGCCGGGTCCGGCATGCGCGCCGACGGCGGAGCCGGTCTCCACCAGCCAGCCTTCGTGCACGTGCAGGCGCCGGCGCAGTGCCGCGAGCAGCGCTTCGCCGTCGGCGGCGGCGTCGCAGTGGCCCACGACCAGCCGCCACGCGGTGCCGCGATCGACGCGGCGCGCGAGATACGCGGCGAAGCGTTCCGGCACGTCGCGCTTGCCGAACAGGCCGCCCGCCAGCCGGAGCCGGCCGTCGGGCTGGAACTTCGCCACCGGCGTGAGACCCAGCCATTCCACGACCGGCCGCGCCCACGCCGGGATGCGGCCGCCCCGCACCGCGTGGCGGATGTCGCGCGCCATCGCCCACGTCGGGGTCAGCGGACGCAGCCGCGCCAGTTCCGCGAGGATGTCCGGGGCTTCGGCACCGGCGGCGGCCAGCTCGCCGGCGCGCATCGCCAGCAGGCCTTCGCCGCCCGACGCGTTGCCGGTGTCGAACACGTGCGTGCGTCCCGGATGACCGCGCTGCGCCGCCGTTTCCGCCGACTGCAGCGTGCCCGACACGTTGCGCGACAGCCCGACGTAGACCACGTCGCGGTGATGCGACAGCAGGAATTCGAACTGTCGCCGGAAATCGCCCGGCGGCGGCTGGCTGGTGCGTGGCAGCGCGATCTCGGTGCGCAGCTTGCGATAGAACTCGGCGGTGCTCAGGCCGACCTTGTCGAGGTGATCCTCGTCGCCGAAGTTCACCCGCGCCGCGACCATGTGGATGTTGAGCCGCTGCATCGCCTCGGCCGGCAGGTCGGCGGCGCTGTCGGTGATCACCGCGACGCCGACCGAGCCGGCGGCCGTGCGGGCCTGCGCCGACATGTCGTCGGCCTTCGTGCCTTCGACCCGCCCGAAGCGCGCGGCGGTCGCGAACAGCGCCGCCGGATCGGCGACGTGCGCGTGCAGCCGCAGTCGCGTGCGGCCGCCGGCGATCACCACGCACGACGCGCCGAGTTCGCCGACCGCCGCGCGCAGGGCGGCGCGGTCGAGTCCGTCGCCGACCAGCAGGCATTCGCTGCACCAGCGATGCGCGGGATCGGCGTCGGCGGCTTCGCCGTGCGCCTGCGCGGCTTCGAGGTCGGCGGCCACATCGGCCGCGGCGTCCTCGCCGACGCTCCCCGTGACGTCGACGCGTCCGGTCGCGATGAAGTCGCCGATCCCTTCCAGCAGGTCGACGAAGCCCTGCGCGCCGGCGTCGACCACGCCCGCGCGCGCCAGCACCGGCAGCTGGTTCGGCGTGTTCGCGAGCGCCCGCCGGCTGTGTTCCAGCGCCCGGCCGAACCATTCGCGGAAATCGCCGCCGCGCGTGTCGAGCGCCTCGGCGAACGCGGCGATGACGCTCAGGATCGTGCCTTCCCGCGGTTCCGACAGTGCCTGCCGCGCCGATGCCGCGCCGGCGCGGATCGCGCGCGCCAGCGCCGGGACGTCGAGCGTGCGCGTCCCGCCGGCGGCCTCGGCGACGCCGGTGAAGAACTGGGCGAGGATCGCGCCGGAGTTGCCGCGGGCGCCATCGACGGCGTCCTCGCCGACGCGACGAAGCAGTTCGCCGGCATCGCGCGTGCGCCGGCTCAGCGCGCCGGCGAGCACGCCGCCGAGGGTGAAGGCGAGATTGCTGCCGGTGTCGCCGTCGGGCACCGGGAAGACGTTGATGCGGTCGAGCTGCTCGCGCTGCGCGATCACGCGGCGGGCGCCGGCGATCAGCGCGCGGCGGAGGGCCGGCCCGCGGATCTGCGGCGGCGAAAGGGATCGGACGGCGGCCATGGGCTGCGGGAGTCTGCCCGAAGCCGTGCCGGCGATGCCATCCGGTCGACCGCGACGCGCCCGCGCGATGCCCCGGCCGCCCGGGTATACAATCGGTTGCAACCCTGGCGCCCTCCGCGGCATCCCATGGGTTCGAACCATCGCCGGGGATGCCCATGGTCCGTTCGCTGCTCGCCTGCCTGCTGTTGATCGTCGCCGTCGGCTTCGCGCCGGCCGCCTTCGCCGTGGACGCCACGCCGGCCCGCACGCCCGACGCGAGCTGCCCGAAGGCCGACGACGGTCGCGACGAGGACGCGGCGCCCGCGTCCACGAAAGCGAGTCGCCGTCCCAGCTCGACCGTGCCGGTGCGCGAACGCGCTGGCGGATCCGGTTCGCGCGGCACGCCGCGCTGGCACAGCCTGCTGCCCGGCATGGTGCGCTGAGGCTTGCCGGAAAGGTTCGGCGCCCGCACGCTGCGGGCATGCGATCGCTGTTTTCCCGCCTGTTTCGCCGCCCGGAACTGACGCCCGCGCAACGCGACGCCATCGCGACCGCGCTGCCGTGGATCGCGCGGATGCCGGACGACGATCGCGAGCGGCTGTTCGTGCTGGCGGCGCGTTTCGTCGCCGACAAGGCGATCACGCCGCTGCACGATCTCGCCTTCGACGAGGACCGGCGCCTGCTGCTCGCGGCGCTCGCGTGCCTGCCGTTGCTGCGCTTCGGCGAACAGGGGCTGGCGGGCTGGACCGAAGTGGTCGTTTATCCGGGGGCGTTCCGCGTCCATCGGCGGCACCACGACGAGGACACCGGGGTCGTCGCCGAATGGCACGAGGAGCTGGCGGGCGAGTCATGGGACCGCGGGCCGCTGATCCTTTCCTGGGATGACGTCGAAGCCGACCTCGCGGAGCCGCACGCGGGCTACCAGCTGGTCGCGCACGAGATGGCGCACAAGCTCGACGCCCTCGACGGCGTGATGGACGGCACGCCGCCGCTGCCCGCGGCGTGGCAACGCGAATGGGCCCGGGATTTCCAGCAGGCGTACGAGGCGTTCTGCGCGCGCGTCGACGCCGGCGAGGAGACGCCGATCGACGCCTACGCCGCCGAGGCGCCGGAGGAATTCTTCGCGGTGACGACGGAGTACCACTTCTCCGACCCGGCGCTGCTGGCGCGGGAGATGCCGGCGGTGGCGTCGCACTTGCTGCGCTTCTACGGGCCCTCGCCGATCGCCGAAGC
>CBIHMN010000086.1:0-7853 GCA_966211005.1 uncultured Arenimonas sp. | reverse complement strand
GTCGAGGCCTTCTGGTCGAACAGCGACCAGAACGGCGTCACCAGCGCGAACACGATCAGGATGCGCAGCACCGCGCGCACGCCGTCGATCGCGATGTCGGGGTGCGCGCCGCGGGCGCGCTCCAGCTGCATCGACGCGCCCCAGCCGACGGTGCCGATCAGCGTGCCGAGCGCGAGGCAGGCGGTGATGACGAAGCCCCATTCTTCCGGCCAGATGGCCGCGCCGGTCGCCCACAGCACGAGCATCAGCACCGAAACCGCGACGCCGATGCCGGCCACGACCGTGCCGGCGCCGTGCCCGTGCCGCAGCAGCGCGGACTTCACGACGCCCATGAACCCGTCCGGGTCGGGGCCCGACGGCGGCACGTTGACGTACTTGTGCCGGCCCAGCCAGAACACGACCGTGGCGATGAACATCAGCACGCCGGGGATGCCGAACGCCCACACCGGTCCGAGGTGGCGCAGGAACAGCGGCGCCAGCAGCGACGCGAAGAACGAGCCGAAGTTGATGATCCAGTAGAAGCCGTCGAAGACCAGTTTGGCCTTGTCCTTGTTCGTCTGGTCGAACTGGTCGCCGCAGAAGCTCACGACCAGCGGCTTGATGCCGCCGGAACCGAGCGCGATCAGGAACAGGCCGGTGTAGAACCCGGTCGCGTTCGACTCGAACATCGCCAGGCAGGCGTGGCCCGCGCAGTAGATCAGCGAGAACCACAGCACGGTGTTGTACTTGCCGAAGTAGCGGTCCGACAGCCAGCCGCCGAGCAGCGGGAAGAAGTAGACGCCGATGACGAACGTGTGGAACACGTCCTTGGCCATGCCCTCCCGCTCGCTTTCCGGGAGGTAGGTCAGCAGGATGCTGCTGATCAGGAACGGCACCAGGATGTTGCGCATCCCGTAGAAGCTGAAGCGCTCGCACGCTTCGTTGCCGATGATGTACTTGATCTGCGGCGGCATCGGCGCCGATGCGGGGGCGGCGGCGCGGGTGGCTTCGGTCATCGGTGGGGGCCTGGCTACGCGGAAGGCCCGATTGTCCACGGATCGGCCGCGGCGGGAAACCGGGCGGCGGTGTTCAGCCGCGCAGCAGCACGAACGGCAGCAGCGTGAGCGCGATCATCAGCACGATGCCGAGCAGGATCGCCAGCGTCTGCAGCGGTCGCCGGCGCAGGTCGGCCCACGGGCTCTCGACGCGGCCCGCGGCGAGATCGGCCTCGCGCTGCGCCCGCGCGGTGCGGCCGCGCTGGGCCTGGTATTCGGCCAGCACCGCCTTGGCCTCGACGACGCGGTCGTTTTCCCGCAGCCAGAAGCCGCCGCCCGACACGCCCCAGAAGCTCGGCTTCGTCTCGTACCAGCCGAAGTCGTGCGCGTCGAGCAGCGCGCGGATCTCCGCGGCTTCGTCGTCGGGCACGTCGCGCAGGTTCATCAGGAACTTGGCCATCGCGCGAGGATACCGGGCTCAGCGTCGCGCGGCGACGAAGGCGTCGCGCGCCGCGACCCCGAGGTCGGGCTGGTCGAAGAACGCCCCGTCGATGCCCATCGCGAACAGGCGCGCCGCCTCGGCGACGCCGCCGGCTTCCGCACGCAGCGTGTACGCGTGCACCGCCAGGCCGAGCGCGCGCGCGTCGCGCAGCCACGGCGGCGCGCCGCCGCTCGCCGGCAGATCGGCGAGCGACGGCCCGATCCCGTCGACGAAGCCGCGCAGCCAGCGCAGTGCGGCAGGCGCGACGAGATCCCCGAACCGGGTCGGACCGCCGTCGTCGGCGAACGGCGCGTCGGCGCCGAAGATCGCGCGCAGATCGTCGCCCCGCGCTCGGTGCCATGCGACGTCCCACGGCGCTTCGGTCGCCTGCCCGCCGATCAGCTGCACCAGCGGCAGCGCGAGACCGGCGCGCGGCATCAGAACCTCGCGCAGCGCGCGCAGCGAGGCCGGTTCGAACGACTGCACGAATACGCGGCGCGGATCGGTGAATCCGGCGGCCAGCAGCGTTTCCACGAGGCGCAGGCCGGGGTCGCAGCGTATGGGCGACCCGTCGAGGCGCGTGCCTTCCGTGGCGAACCACGTCGGATGCTTGATCTCGGGATAGACGCCGACCGGTCGCGGCGCCGCCGCGGCGAGCGCGACGACTTCCGCCAACGTCGGCACGCCGTGCCGGCCGTCCTCGCGGGCACTGCCGGGCCGCAGCGCCGGCAGGCGCTCGCGGACGCGCAGGCGGCGGATCTCCGCGAGCGAAAAATCCTCGGTGAACCAGCCGTCGATCTCGACCCCGTCGATACGCTTGCGACAGCGCCGGTCGGCGAATTCGCCGCGTGCGGCGACGTCGGTCGTGGCCGACAGCTCGTTGTCGTGGCGGGCGACGAGCACGCCGTCGCGCGTCGGCACCACGTCCGGTTCGATGAAGTCGGCACCCTGACCGATGGCCAGCGCGTACGCGGCGAGCGTGTGCTCGGGCAGGTAGCCGCTGGCGCCGCGATGCGCGATGACGATCGGGCACGGGGTCGCGGACGGAGATCGGGCCATCGGGCCGGTCAGTCGCCGGTCGCGGAACCCGCCGGCGTCGCGTCGGTGACGTCGCCGCCGAGATGCGTCGCGAGCCCGCCGAGCTGCTGGGCCTGCACCCGGTCGACCTCCGGTGCGAACTTCGCCAGGTCGTCCGGCGTATAGCCGCCGGCGCGGTACCACAGTGTGATGCGCGTGCGGCCGTCGCCGGCCGCCGCGAGGCGGAATTCCAGCGCGCCGTGCAGCCCCATCCCCTGCAGCGGTCCGAGCCCGCCGACGAGGCGCAGCGTCTTGCCGGGATCCACGAACGTCACCTGCAGGTGCTGGGCCTGCCGGTCGCCGGCGCGCTCGCAGAAACAGCCGCCCGCGCGCGGCTCGATCGACAGGCGGCTGTCGTCCCACCAGCGGTGGTCGCGCGGCCACCACGCTTCGACATCACCCACCAGCGCCTTCCACGCGGTGTCGGCGTCGGTAGCGACCACGACGCTGTTCTCCAGCGTGAAGCCCGACGGCGAACGGTCGAGCAGCGTAGCGCGGGCCGTCGGCACCGCGATCATCAGCGCGGCGGCGACGGGCAGGACGGAGCGGAACGGGGCGAGGCGGCGCATGCAGGGGTCTCCAGGCGGGTGGATACGCGGCCACCAGCGTACGCCGGCTCACGGCGCCTGCGCGCCCCGTTGCTACTATCCCCCGACCTCACCACCGGACCGGCCATGGCCTCCAGCCTGCTCGTACTGCTCGACGACATCGCGACGATCCTCGACGACGTCGCGGTGATGACCAAGGTCGCCACGAAGAAGACCGCCGGCGTGCTCGGCGACGATCTGGCGCTCAACGCGCAGCAGGTCACCGGCGTGAAGCCGGACCGCGAATTGCCGGTCGTGTGGGCGGTCGCGAAGGGGTCGGCGGTGAACAAGGCGATCCTGGTGCCGGCGGCGCTGGCGATCAGCTGGTTCGAGGGCTGGCTGCGCGGCCGCGGCATCGATCTGCCGATCATCGTGGTGCTGATGATGATCGGCGGCGCCTACCTGTGTTACGAGGGCGTCGAGAAGCTCGCGCACAAGTTCCTGCACAGCCCGAAGGAGGATGCCGACCACCATCGCGAACTGGTCGAGGCGGTCGCCGACGAGAACATCGACCTGGTCGCGCACGAGAAGCAGAAGATCAAGGGCGCGATCCGCACCGATTTCATCCTGTCGGCCGAGATCATCGTGCTGACGCTGGGCGCGGCGGCCGGCAAGGCATTCGCGGTGCAGGTCGGCACGCTGGTGGTGATCGCGATCCTGATGACGGTCGGCGTCTATGGCCTCGTGGCCGGCATCGTCAAGCTCGACGACATCGGCCTGCACCTGAGCGAGCGCGCGAGCGCCGTCGCGCGCGCGACGGGCCGCGGCATCCTGCGTGCCGCGCCGTGGCTGATGAAATTCCTGTCCATCGCCGGCACGGCCGCGATGTTCCTCGTCGGCGGTGGCATCCTGGTGCACGCGATCCCGTTCCTGCACCACCTGTCGGTGGACTGGTCGGGCGACGGCACGTTCTCGTGGCTGATCGAGGCGCTGTTCGGTGCCGCGGTCGGCATCGTCGCCGGCATCGTCGTGCTGCTCGTGGTCGGCGGCATCCAGCGGCTGCGCGGCCGACCTGCCGCCGCGCACTGACCGGCGCGACGGTTCAGTCCGCGGCGGCGGCGGCGGCCGCGGAAGCGGTGGGCGCGGCGACGGTTGCCGGCTTCGCGGCACGCCCTTCCAGATGCTGCCGCAGGAAACCGGCGATTCCTTCCCAGGCCGTCTCCAGGTTGTCCATGTCGACGATGCCGTGCGCCTCGTCCGGCAGCTCCAGCAGCACGGGTGGGCGCCCGGCGAGGTTGAGCATGCGCACCAGCCGGCGCGTGTGCTCGTAATCGACGCGGATGTCCTCGGCGCCATGCACCAGCATCACCGGCGTCGTCAGCGTTTCGTAGCGGAACAGCGGCGACGTCTCGACCATCTGCTCGAGCTGCGTGTTCGGATCGCCGATGATCTTCTCCAGCTCGGCGCGGCCCTCCTTGCGCCGCCCGCTGTCGCTGGCGGTGAAGAACAGGATCCGGTCGCTGACGCCCGACATCGAGACGATGCAACGGAAGCGGTCGGGCGCGCGTACCGCCAGGCTCAGGCCGGACTGGCCGCCATAGCTGGAGCCGACGACGCACATGCGTTCCGGATCGAGCGGCCACGCGGCGAGCGCCGCCCGGATCGCGGCGTCGATGTCGTCTTCGATGCCGGTGCCCTCGGCGCGATACCCGGCCTCCCGGAACTTCACGCCGTAGCCGGCCGATCCGCGGAAGTTCACCTGCAGGACCGCATAGCCGAGCGAAGCGATGAACTGCACTTCCGGATCGAAGTGCCGGCGGTCGGCGATGCCGATCGGTCCGCCGTGCGGCATCACCACCAGTGGTCGCCTGCCCGACCCTTCCGGCAGCGTCAGGAACGCCTCGAGTTCGAGCCCGTCGGCCGCGCGCACCTTCAGCGTGTGGGTCGGCGCGAACCGGCGCTTCGCCAGCCACGGCGCGCTCTCGTCGAGCAGGCCGGCGCGGCTGGAAGCGACGTCGACGTGGTAGACCTGCATCGGCTGGTCGCTGCCGTCGACACCGATGAGCATCCGGCGGCCGGCCCGGTCGCCGTCGAGCAGCGCCACGGTACGCCCCGGGAACGCGCCGGCCAGTTTCGCGAGGCGCTCCTGGCGCACGGTGTCGAAATACTCGCTCACCAGCCGGCCACCTTCGTAGTAGCGCACGCCGATCGGTTCGCGGCGATCGTCGACCAGCGTCTCGACGATGTCGACGCCGGGCCTGCTGAAGACCGTCCGCACGATCCGGCGCTGCCGCGGATCGAACTCGACGAGGTCCTGCTGGTCGCGGCCCTCCTCGCTGAGACCGAACAGCGTCGATCCATCCGCCGACAGCACCGACGGCGTGAACACGTCGCGCTCGTCGAACTCGAGCACGGTGGCGTAGTTTCCCGGCGTGCCCCACACCATCCGCGTCGCGCCGTCGCTGCGCACGAGCGCCGCGCGCACCACACCGGCCGCGTCCGTGACCCAGGCGAAATCGTCGGAAAGACCCGCGTTCAGGCGATCCCGGTAGGTGTAGCGGAATTTCGCCAGCGCCGCCGTGTCACGCACGTCGATGCGATGCAGCACCGGCTCGCCGCGACTGCCGCGGGACGCGAACACCACCTCGTCCTCGTCGCCGGGCAGCGTGTCCACGACGAAGCCGACCCGGTCCATCGTGTGCGCCTGCACCGACCCGTCGGCCGCGAAGCGGAAGAACATCTGCCGCTTGCCCTGCATCGTCTCGACGTAGGCGGCGAGGATGTCGTCGGCCACCCATTGCAGGTCGTCGATCGACCCGGCGCTGTCGGCGATCGTCGAGACGGATTCCCCGGCCAGGTCGTAGAGCTCGATCTTGAATTCGCGCACGTCCTCGCGCACCGCCACCGCCGCCTTCGGCGCGCCCGGGTTGAGCGCGACCGAGTAGATCCGCGGCGTCTTCCACAATTCGCGCACGGGAATCGGCAGCGGCCCGGCGGCGGGCAGCGGCTGGTGCGTGTCGGGCCTGCGCGGGGCGTCCGCCGCCGCCAGCCGTTCGCGATAGAACGCCGGGAATGGATCCGGGTACGAACCCCGGTACGAGAACGCATGCGTCGCGACGATGCGCGGATGCTCGCGATCGAGCCAGTCGAGCACGCGCAGGCTGCGATTGGCGACGTGCATGCTCACCCAGTCGCGGTACACCAGGTCGCCCGCGTAGTTGATCTTCCCCGCCTCGACGGTGAAGCGGCCCTCGGGATCCTTGCGCAGGTTCCATGCCAGCCAGCTGACGTTGAGGCGGTCCCAGCGGTAGGTCCCGGCCGGCAGCACGTAAAGCCCCATCGTGCTGCCCTCGCCGATGCCGTCGAGCTTGCCGTCGGCGAACGCGCGGTCGTCGCTGCGGATCACGAGCGAGCGCACCGGCATGTCCGAATCGACGGCCACGACCAGATAGCCTTCGTCGGGCCGCAGTTCCGGGACGTCCCCCGGATCGACCTTGAAATCGCGCGCACCGGCGACCGGGACGGCCGCGCAGAGCGCGACGAGAAGCAGCCACCGGAAGGCGGCGGAGCGGTGAGGCATGGCGATTCCCCTGTGGACGCCGACCATCTTCGGCCACCGCCCGGACGCTGCCAAGCGACGCGTCGACAGGTATCGTGAAGGCCCCTGCCGGAGCCCGCGCATGCCGATGCACCGCCTCGCCGCCTTCGCCGACGGAGCCGTCGGCGGCAATCCCGCCGGGGTGCACCTGTCGCCGGTGCTGCCCGACGCCGCGACGATGCAGCGCGTCGCCGCCGAGGTCGGGTACTCGGAAACCGTGTTCGCCGCGCCGCTCGACGACGGTCGCTGGCGCGTCCGCTATTTCGCGCCGGCGTCGGAAGTCCCGTTCTGCGGCCACGCGACGATCGCGCTCGGCGCCGTGCTCGCGCGCGACCACGGCGAGGGCCGGTTCGACCTGGTGTTGAACGATGCCGCCATTTCCGTCGAAGGCCGGCGCGACGGCGACGGTTTCGCGGCCACCCTCACCTCGCCCCCGACGCGCAGCGCGCCGCTGTCCGCCGACGCCGAACACGCCGCGCTCGCCCTCTTCGGCTGGCGACGCGACGTCCTCGACCCGCGGCTGCCGCCCGCCCGGATCCACGCCGGCGCGGACCACTACGTCTTCGCCCTGCGCACGCGCGGACTACTCGCGCAGATGCGCTACGACCTGCGCGACGGCCAGCGGCTGATGCGCGATTCGGGGCTGATCACGATCGCCTTCGTGTACGCCGGCGCCGACCGCCGCTTCGACGCGCGCAATGCGTTCGCATCGGGCGGCGTGCTGGAGGACCCGGCGACCGGTGCCGCCGCCGCGGCCTTCGCCGGCTACCTGCGCGACCGGCGCTGGCCGCACGGCGGCGGGATCGAGATCGTGCAGGGCGAAGACATGGGAATGCGTTCGCGGCTGCAGGTCGCGATCGACGAAACGCCCGGCTCGCCGGTGCGCGTGTCGGGTCGCGTGCGCGACCTCGACCCGCACGGCGACTGAATCAGCCGAGTTTCTGCAGGAACGCGACGAGCTGCGCGCGCTGTTTCGGCCCGAGCAGCCGGAACAGCGGCAGCAGCCGTCCGATGGCCTGCGGCAGCTGGTCGCGCAGCGGTTGCACGTTGCCGCGCTGCAGTTCGTCGAGCAGCGGATCGAGGCGCAGCGCGTGCGCGGGCGCGGGCTTCGCGGGCGCGGACGCGACCTGCGGTGGCGCGGTGGCCCCGGTGGCGACGGCCTCGACCGCCGCCGGTCGGGCGGGAGCGTCGGCAGA